>NZ_BCPS01000076.1:0-154819 GCF_016586185.1 Paenibacillus sp. EPM92 | reverse complement strand
CAGCAAAGGGTTCATGTCATGCACTTACTTCCCGGAGTCCTTGCTGTTTCGATCGATCACTTCCAGCGGGCCATACAGGCTCGTCCCCTCCGAATCGCCGGACTCTACGAAACGCTTGAGCGTGGACAGCTTGTTTTCCCAAAAGCGCTCGTAATAAGCGAGCCATCGCTTCAATTCGAGTAGCGGTTCCGGTTCAAGCCGGTATCGCGTCTCTCGCCCGACTTTCCTATCCTTGACAAGACCCGCGTCGGCCAGAATGCGAAGATGCTTCGAAACGGCTGTCCGGCTTATCGGAAAGTGTCCGCTGATGACGGTGACAGGCATTTCCTGGTCGACAAGCAATTTCAGCAGCTTGCGGCGGGTAGGATCGGCGATCGCTTGAAAGACGTCGTTTTTCGCGGATGGAGCCGCCATCTTAGGCCTCTACATACTTGCGCAGCGACTGCTGAAGTCCGGCCCAGCCATTGTTCATGCGATCGCGCACCAGCGTGTGCGTTTCCCCGAATTCAGTGACTTTGTCAGCATCCCAGCCGGAATGGATCAGCGTAAACTCCGTTTTGCCGTCCAGGTCGATCAATTCGAAAGTCAGCGTCCAGTCCGCTCCCCATCGGAAGGAGAGCTTGTTCGGAGGATCGATTTCCGTTACTTTGCAGGGTGACTTGCCGAACGGACCCGCCTCCAAGTGAAACTCAAAGCCGGCTACAGGCTGAAAATCATTCGGCATGAACCAGGCCGCAATACCTTCGGATGTAGCAACGGCGTCCCACACCTTGCGAATCGGGGCGTTCAGCACCAGCGTCTGGCGAATGTCGGGCAGTGATTGTGAACGGTCGTTTTCCATGAGAATTCCTCCAATACCGGAATGGGTTGTTTGTTCGCTTGTGCTCTTATCGATAAGAAACCATTTGGTTTCGTTATGTATTATATGACACCTTTAGGTTGCATGTCAAATGATGGGATGCAGTGAGGGGAGGCACCAATCATTTAATCGTAATTAATACTATTTACAAAGGGGGCGAAATCAGATAGAATGTATTTTGACAGTAATAATTACGAATAAATCCAGGGTTGGAGTTTATTTTATGCTCATTATACGTAAATATTACGTATAATTAACTAACTGTTTTACTTGTGTAGTCCAAATAAAGGAGAGTGTGTCCCATGCAAGAAGCGCATATCGTCTCAAAGGAAAAGCTGCTGCCGGTCACAGTGTTGAGCGGGTATTTAGGAGCGGGCAAAACGACCGTGTTGAACCATGTGTTGAACAATCGCCAAGGCTTGAAGGTGGCCGTCATCGTCAACGACCTCAGCGAGGTGAATATCGACGCAGAGCTGATCAAAGAGGGAGGGGGCTTATCCCGCACGGAAGAAAAGCTGGTCGAGATGTCTAACGGCTGTATATGCTGTACACTGCGGGAGGACTTGCTGCGCGAGGTAGAGCGGCTGGCGAAGGATGGCCGATTCGATTACATCCTTATTGAATCGACCGGCGTAGGCGAACCGGTTCCCGTCGCGCAAACCTTCACGTATATCGATGAAGAGCACGGCATCGATCTGTCTACCTATTGCCGCCTCGATACCATGGTCACCGTCGTTGACGCTTACCGGTTCTGGCACGATTTCTCGTCCGGCGAGACGCTGCTGAAGCGGCAGCAGGCCGTGGGCGAAGACGATACGCGTGATGTCGTAGATTTGCTCATCAGCCAGATTGAGTTTTGCGACGTGCTGCTGTTGAACAAATGCGATCTCGTCCAGGAGGACGAATTGAATGAATTGGAGCAGGTGCTGCGTAAACTTCAGCCTCGGGCATCGATTGTTCGCACGTCTCACGGGAAGGTCGAACCGAAGGAGATTTTGAATACCGGACGGTTTAATTTCGAGAAAGCCAGTACGTCGGCCGGGTGGATGCAGGAGCTGCAGAACGCCCATCATACGCCGGAGACGGAGGAGTACGGTATATCTTCTTTCGTATACGAACGGCGCAGACCCTTCCATACGGAACGTCTGACGGCATGGATGGCCGATTGGCCGGAGGAGGTTGTCCGCGCGAAGGGTATTTTGTGGCTGGCTACTCGAAACGCGGTTGCCCAAAATTTAAGCCAAGCCGGCCCCTCGATTCAAATCGGACCGGCGGGCTTGTGGGTTGCCGCCCTTCCGGCAGCGGAAAGGGAGGCGACCTTGGCCGAAGAACCCGAGCTCAAGCTGGATTGGGACCCGGTATACGGCGACCGGATCACCAAGCTTGTGCTGATCGGCATAAATATGGACAAGGCCGTACTAACCGAAGGACTCGACCGGTGCCTGCTGACCGACGCTGAGATGCAGTCAAACTGGAGCAAGTTGAAGGATGAACTGCCGAATGCCTCATCCGAACAACTCGAAATGATCCTGTCCGGCTCGGAAAAGTAGCGGTCTCCCGTTCGGCAACCGTCAAGACGCAAGGCGTGCGACTGCAATCCCCGTTGCTTCAAAGGACACGTTTCCCTTTCTTCTAGAAGGGGGAAGGTGTCCTTTTTCAGCTTCGCGAACGCTTCAAGCAAGCGTGGGAAACCTGACCGAGAAGCATGCCGGATTACCGGCAGCGGGTTTACAAAGCTTCGATTATTCGTTACGATTGGCAAAGAAAGTTCTCTGGATACGGAGGCGCGTACAAGGTTTGAAAACTCTTATCATTGCCGAAAAACCGGATATGGGTCGCAATATTGCCGCCGCGATCGATCCGAAAGCGAAGAATCACAGGTCTTATCTCGAAGGTGAACAATACATTATTACTTGGGCGATCGGCCACTTGGTCGGTTTGGCCGAACCGGATGCGTATGATGAAAAATATAAGAAGTGGAACATCCACGACTTGCCGATCATTCCCGAACAGTTTAAACTGCTGCCCAATCTCAAAACAAAGGATCAGCTCAAGGTCATCGGGGACTTGGCCAAGCGAAGCAATTTGTTGATCAACGCATGCGATGCAGGGCGGGAAGGGCAGCACATTTTCTCCCTCATCCAGCGGTATTTAAAATTGAAACACCCGGTCAAACGGTTGTGGATCTCGGATTTGACCCCTGAAACGATCAGGAAAGGCTTTGCTGAATTGAAAGAAGGGGTGGAGTACGACAATTTAACGAAAGCGGCAAGAGCCCGCAGCGAAGCGGATTGGCTGATCGGTATGAACGGATCGCGCGCGTTCACGACCAAGCATCAGGTGCTGTTATCCGTTGGACGCGTGCAAACGCCCGTCTTGGCGCTGCTGTATGATCGCCAGAAGGAAATCGAAGCGTTCAGCTCCCATACCTTTTATGACGTAGAGGCTTATTTTCAGCAAGGGGCTGCGGAATACCGGGGTCTGTGGCAGGGGGATCGGCTAACGGACCCGGAGAAAGCCGGAGCGCTCGTCAACAAGGTAAAAGGCAAAGCGGGCACGATCCAGTCGTATGAAGTCAAGGACACGAAGGAATACCCGTTTAAGCTGTACGATTTGACCCTTCTGCAGCGGGAAGCGAATGCCAAGTTCGGATTTTCGGCCAAGAAAACGCTGGATGTGGCGCAGGCGCTTTACGAAAAACATAAGGTCATCAGCTACCCGAGAACGACATCCAATTATGTGACCGAGTCAAACATCCCGGAAATGCACAAGGCGCTTCAGCAGCTGCGCGGAACGGACTATCGTTCGTTTGTTGAAGCGGCCAATCCGCAGCTGGTGCACAAAAACAATAAAGCGGTTTGCAATCCGGCCAAAGTCGAGGATCATCACGCCATCCTGCCAACCCTCCGCACGGCGAAAGGGTTGGCGCCGGATGAGGCTAAAGTATACGATTTGATTGTAAGGCGCTTTTTAGCTCATTTTTATCCTGCTGCCGAATATAAGGTGCATACGGTGCTCACGGAAGTAGAGCGGGAAAAGTTCAAAACGACGGTGAAACAGCTGATTTCCTTGGGATGGAAAGTCCTATACGCCGATCAGAAAAAGGAAAAGACGACGGCCAAATCCCGCGGTAAATCCGAGAAGGAGGACGATGACGAGAAAGCGGCGGAAGAGGAAGTGACAACTCCGTTCAACTTGGACCGAACGCAGGGCGTACACTGCGTGAACGCCATTGCCAAGGAGAAAGAAACCCAGCCCCCCAAAGCTTATACGGAAGGCACGCTGCTGAAAGCGATGGAAAGCGCCGGGAAGCAGATTGAGGACGAGGAGCTTCGCGACGCGATGAAAGATTCCGGCCTCGGCACGCCGGCCACGCGGGCCGCGATCATTGAGCGGCTGAAGCAGGTCGGCTATGTCGTCATGCAGGGCAAGCGCATCGAAATTACGACCAAGGGCCGTATGGCCGTCGAGTTGATCCGCGGGGCCGGCGTCGAGCTGCTCACTTCGCCGGAGATGACCGGCCACTGGGAGCGGCGGCTGAACGAGATTGCGCGCGGTGCGGCTTCCGACGAGACGTTCATGCAGAACGTCAAGAAATTCACCTTGTCGATCGTCAACAAGGTGCGGGTACAGCGGCCGGCCGCGAAGCAGGCGTTCGGCACCGACGCCGAGCCGGCCAAGGGCGAGAAGCCGAAGCGCAAAAGCACGGCGCGCGGCAAGGCGGCGGGCGAAGCGGCTGTGCCGGGCGAGCCGTCGCAGGCGGGGCGCGGGAGGCGGAAGCGCAGCGAGGCGGAAGAAGGAGCAGCGCCGAAGCGTGCGCCGCGCCGGACGGCAGCGGCCCTTGAAGCGGCAGTCGCCGCCTCCTCCGCGGGCGAGGCGCCGACGGCGGTCCACCCGCAGCGGGCAACCGAGACGGTGCCCCCTACGGCTGCGGCGACTCGGGAGGCGCTGGGCGCGTGTCCGCGTCCCGGCTGCGGCGGGCATATTATTCGCGGCAAGCGGGGGTATGGCTGCAGCGCGTATAAGAGCGGCTGCAAGTTCGTGATCTGGAAGGAAGGCGTCGGGGCAGCGCTGACCGATGCCGCCGTTGCGCGCTTGCTGAAGCAGGGGCGAACGGATACGATGCAGGTATTGGGCGGAAACGGCGTTGCCGTTGAAGGCCGCATCGTGCTTCGCGACCCGAGCACCGGGGAGTTAAGCGTAGAGCGTTAATATTCTGGTTGAAAAGAGGGGAAAAATGATGAAAGAAATTCCGATTCCGTTCATTCGTACGAATCAAATCGGCATTGTCGTTTTCGTAGTGCTGGCAATCGTCTTGCAGCAGCCCGCACTGATTGCGGCGTTATGGGCGGTGCAATTGATTACGTTATGGCGGGGCATCCGGGTCAATGTGTTCGTGCAGCTGGCATCGCCCTTTTTGAAGCATCGCATCCAGGGAGCGCAAACCGAGGCGGCGGAGCTCAGCCGGTTTAACAACTCCATCGCGGTGACGCTGCTGACCGTGTCCATGATTGCGTTCTGGCTGGATCCTTCCGGCTGGAGTGGATATGTGGCGGCTGCACTTGTAGCCGTGGCCGCTTTCGTCGCGATTTGCGGCTTTTGCGTAGGATGCTTCCTGTATTATCAATTTAAACGGTTGCGGCGGCGTTAACAGCATCATACGAATGACATGAAGGATTAATATAATAGGTAAATGTAAAGCCATTCCATCAAGACGCCCATTCGGCGGCTGGAGGAATGGCTTTTGATTATTTGCTTTGAATAGCGCTAACTGCTTATCTAAAAATGATTTCTTGTGCGGGAACTATTCATATTGACGTCTACAAATTCGGCAGTTTTCAAGCTGCATGAAAAATTCTAGCAGTCGTGAAGTCATGTATCCACTCAAAGTCAAAAATTTTATTGGTGTACACCAGGCAGATTTCTTTTGGGATAGCCCAGCCCCTGTAGCGCCCGTAGCACCTGTGGCACCAGCAGCGCCCGTAGTACCTGCTGCTCCTGCGGGGCCTGTTGCACCAGCAGCCCCCGTAGCATCAGCGGCTCCAGTAGCCCTCGTATACCTTGAGGACCTTGTGCTCCTTGTTGCCCTTGTGGTCCTCGTGGACCTTGTGCACCAACAAATTTATTGATGCTGCCGCTTTTCGCCGCTTAGTTCGGCAGGACGTAGAAATAAACGGAAATGAAGTGGCTGACGCTGCCGAGCAGGACGAAGGTATGCCAGATGGCGTGATGATAAGGAATCTTCCTCCACAAATAAAACACGGTGCCGAACGTGTACAGGATCCCTCCGATGACAAGCCACATGACGCCGGGCTCGGGCAGCTGCTGTACCAGCGGCCGGAAGGCGAGAATAATCATCCATCCCATGGCGATGTAGAATATTGTCGACAGCACGTTGAATCGTTTAACGAAAAACAGCTTGAAGATGATGCCGGCGAGCGCCAGTCCCCAGACGACGCCGAACAAGCTCCATCCTAGCGGGCTGCGAATCGTCACCAGCAGGAAAGGGGTGTACGTGCCTGCGATCAGGACATAGATGGCGGCATGGTCCATAATCTCGAAGAGGTTGATCCAGCGTTCCTTGCGGGCGCTGTGCAGCAGGGTGGAGCACACGTAAAGCAGGATTAGGGACACGCCGAAAATGGCGAAGCTGACGATGTGCCAGGGCGTACCGTACAGCGAAGAACGGACGACCAGCAGGACGAGAGCGGCCACGCTGAGCACGGCTCCGATGCCGTGGCTGATAGCGTTGGCGCGTTCTTGTTTAAGAGCGGCGGCATTCACGGGCATTCACTCCTTCGGGCATGGATGGGATTTATTTTAATTGTAACCCTTCATGAGATAAATGACCAATGATCAATCGGGAAATGCGGGGATCGACACACGGGTGCCGTCCGGCGTCGTGTTGGCCGGCTGATCGCGGAGCAGCCAGCGGTCGGGCGTATCGCGCACACCGATGACTTCAAGCTCGAACGCCTCCGGCGGAAAGCCGTCCGACCACAGCTCGACGAGCTGTCCGTCCACAGCCTCCACATGGATCGGCGCCAGCTCGCCGCCAAAGCCGCCGTTCGTCGTACGTATGCGGAATGCTCCGCCTGCGGCGGAAGCCGGATCGATCCGCTTGCTGAACGTCAACCGTACCCGGCGCGCGTCGCCTAAGCGTGCCGCCGACAAGGGCAGCGGGGGCTCCGCATACATCGGCAGCCCGATCGAGTGCTCGTAAGCGGTCCAGAAGCGGTAGCCCTGCGCTTGCGCCTCGGTTCCGAACCGCTTCAGCCAGGCCCGGCTCCGGCGCATCCCGCGCAGCGATCCGATGTCCGTCTGTACGCCAAGCGGCAGGGAAGGAAAAGCGAGACGAATCGGCTCTGCGAAGGGACGGTATCTGCGGATGTAATCCGCCGGCAGACGGGCCCGCATCCAGTCCGGCCAATGCGTCTGCAGCACGTGCGCGTCGGGCCGGACGCGCCGGATCATCGCGACCGCGTCGATCCCCTGCGCTTCACGGACGTCCCCGACCGGGTCGCGGCCCGCATCGACGGCGAGCGACCAGGTGGCGATGCGAATCCGCGGATTCGCATCGCGCACGCCGCCCTGGCCGTTGATAACCTCGTGCAGAAAGTCGTTCACTGCGCGCACGCGCAAGTCGATCCAGAGCAAGTAACGGGCGCGGTCTTTCTTATAGTACAGGGGGGAGGTGCGAAGACGGAATTCCGGCATCGCCCCGCCGCTGAACTGGCGGAAAGCCGCCTGCGCCAACGGGCCGACGTCCCCGTAGACCCCGGTGCCCAGCCCGTTCCATTCGGGAAAATACGCTTCTGCGATTTCCAGGCCGGTGAACGGATGCTCGCGGACAACTTGGGCTAACGCGGATTTTTTCCAGGCGGTATATCCCGCGCTGAACGGGGAGAGCAGGACGTACCCGTCGTTCACCGGCTTCAACAGCTCCATCTGCCAGCTTCGCCACGCCGGCGGAAGATGCCCGGTTCCATATGCGCCGTTGCCCAGCGCCATCGCCCAAACCTCCATGCCGCGCTCGCGCAGGGCACGGACCAGGCGTCCGTTGATCTTCGTTTCATCGGTAACAAAATAACGTACGCTGCGGTAGCCGGCTTGCTCAAGCTCGGCGGCGACGCTCGCTTCCGAGCGATCCACGTAATAGGCGAACGTGGGGTCGATTTGAATGGTGGCTTGACAGAGCGGGTTCGCGTCCTTCACCAAAACAGCCCTTCTTTCCATGCGGTTGCGGTGGACCGGTTTTATTAGCATGTATTCCAAAGCGCGCTCAAATAGAAGCAGATACCGCTTGATTATAATCGTAAATATTCCGTTTAATTGACATTCCGTTCCGTGCGGCGTACAATTTGAAGAAAAACGGAAGTGAACTTCATGAAGCATACACATACGATTCCTGTCCATATATTAAGCGGTTTTCTCGGCAGCGGCAAGACGACGCTGCTGACGCGCGCACTCGATTACTATCAATTAAACGGCCGTAAACCGGCTGTGCTTATGAACGAGCTCGGCGAGGTGAACCTCGACGGCATGCAGGTGAGCGCAGAGGTACCGATGACGGAAATGCTAGGCGGCTGCATTTGCTGTACGATTCGCGGCGATCTCGGACTCGAGCTGAAGCAGTTGATCGATGAACACCAGCCCGATGTCGTGTTCGTGGAATCGACGGGCGCGGCGAATCCGATGGAAATGCTCGACGGTGTGACCGACGCCTCGCTGCTGACGCGGGCGGAGCTTGCCTCCGTTGTGACCGTGGTCGATGCGGCGCTGTTCGCCGAAAAGTCGGAATCGCCGAAATCGCGGACATACCGGCTGATGGCTGACCAAATTCGATGCGCCACCCTCATTTTGTTCAATAAAACCGATCTTGTTCCCCCGAGCGAGTGGCTTCGCCTGGAAGCGCTGATCCGCGAGCTGAATCCGACGGCTCCGATCGTGCGAACCGTACGCAGCGAGATCGACTTCACGCTGTTCGATCGGCTGGAAGGAGGCGTTGTTCGGCACCATCGCGATAACGCCCTGGGCTGCACCTGCGCCGAGGGGCATTCGCATCACGAGCATCCTGATGATCACGGTTGCGCAGTACACCATGCGGAGCATAGCGGGCACAGCGAGGACGCTGCGAAGGCGGCGCATCATTCGCATGACCACGTCATGGCGTATACGCACTTTTTCACCCGGGCCATCGACAGCGAGCGGTTCGAAGCGTTGGTTGGAAGGCTGCCGGACAACATTTTTCGAGCCAAGGGCATTTTGCGGTTTACCGATACGGCAAGTCCGTTTATGTTCCAGTATGCGTACCGGCAAATGGATTTTATGAAAATTGCGCCGAAGGAAAACGTGCCAAGCGTCGCCGTCTTTATCGGGGAGCACTTCGACCGGTCCGTCCTGGAAACCGAGTTGACGGCGCTTGAGCGCTCGGAGTCTTGACTCTTCCTTGGCTAATACGGCATTATGAGATAAGATATCCGGCAACGCCAATCGTTCGGGAGCGTTACCGGTAGAGAAAGATGAGGTCGCTATGGAAAATCACGAGCATGTGCATAAGCACGAAGTTCAAGAGACAATTCAGGATATTGTCAGAGCGATGTCGGCCAAAGGCTGGCGGATCACCGACCAGCGCAAAAAATTGGCGGCTTTGTTCGCCGAATCGCCAGGCTATTTGTCACCGAAGGACGTCTACGAATATATGCGGGCGTCGTACCCGGGAGTCAGCTTCGATACGGTATACCGCAACCTCCGTTTGTTAAGCGAAATGGGCGTATTGGAGCAAATTTATTTGAACGAAGGATTGAAATTTCGCGCCCGCTGCCGATCGCACCATCATCATCATCTGATCTGTATGCAGTGCGAAAAGACGGTTCCCTTTGAATTTTGCCCGATGAAGCATATGTCCAATTTTCCGCAAGACTTTCAAGTCGTGAATCATCGGTTCGACATTCTCGGGTACTGCAGCGATTGCAGCGAGGCGGCCAAATCCGGCGGCACGACCGATTCGCTCGTCCCCGAGGCGTAACTTTATAAGCCCTGTCTTCCCAGCGGATAACCGTGACGGAAGGCGGGGCTTTTGCACGTAAAAAAAGGAAGAAAAAATAAAAAACAATTGACAGGACGAAAAGACGGATGCTAATATACTTCCATAACATAGTAAGTTTATCGGAATTATTTGTTTGTTACCGGACCACCGGAACGCTGATTACGATGCTTGGGGATTGGCCAATTACCCTTGCCCGATAAACTCACGACGTACTCATAAGAGAAACTTATACAAGGGGAGAGTAACTGTTATGACAACCGTATATCAACAAGCGTTCCGTTCCTTCGGCAAGTGGTCCTTGTTCGGCGCTTTAACCTTATCATTAGTCAGTCTTACCGCTTGCGGCGGAGGATCGGGCAAGACAGCCGACACGGGGGGCGCCGCTCCGGCAGAAGGTTCGAAGCCGGCCGCATCGGCCAAACCGGCGGTTGAGCTGCTGAACGTCTCCTATGATCCGACTCGCGAGCTGTATGTCAGCTATAACAAAGCTTTCTCCGCTTATTGGAAAAATAAAACCGGTCAAGACGTGACGATTAAACAGTCGCACGGCGGATCCGGCAAGCAGGGCCGTTCGGTTATCGACGGTTTGGAAGCCGACGTCACGACCCTTGCGCTCGCTTACGATATCGATGCGATTCAAAATGCCGGCTTAATCAACGAGGGCTGGCAAAGCAAACTGAAGGATAACAGTACGCCGTACACCTCGACCATCGTGTTCCTGGTGAAGAAAGGAAATCCGAAAGGGATTAAAGATTGGGACGATCTGGTGAAGCCGGGCGTTCAAGTCATAACGCCGAATCCGAAGACGTCGGGGGGCGCACGCTGGAACTATATAGCCGCATGGGGCTACGCTTACCAAAAGAACAACAAGGACGAGGCGAAAGCGCAAGAATTCGTGCAGAAGCTGTTCAAGAACGTACCGGTGCTTGACTCCGGGGCACGCGATTCAACCAACACGTTCGTGCAAAAAGGGATCGGCGACGTCCTGATCGCCTGGGAGAACGAAGCGTACTTGTCGATCAATGAGTTCGGTAAAGACAAATTCGAAATCGTGACACCTTCGATCAGCGTATTGGCGGAGCCGCCGGTTGCCGTCGTCGATAAAGTCGTCGACAAGAAGGGCACCCGCGAAGTCGCTCAGGCTTACCTCGAATATTTGTATTCGGAAGAAGGCCAAGAGATCGCCGCTAAAAACTATTACCGACCGCGTCTGGAGTCGGTCGCGAAGAAATACGAGAACCAATTCGCCAAAGTCAGCCTGTTTACCATTAACGACGAGCCGTTCGGCGGTTGGACGAAAACCCAAACGACACACTTTAACGACGGCGGCGTGTTCGACAAAATTTACAAACCGTAACGGGGAGAGAACGACGGTATGCGAAAAGCTTGGAAAGAGCGCAGTATTTTACCCGGGTTTGGGATTTCGATGGGTTTTACTGTATTGTACTTAAGCCTTATTGTTCTGTTCCCGCTGTCCGCTATTTTTATTAAAACGTCCGGTATGGGCTGGTCGGACTTCTGGGGAACGATTGCGGACGAACGTGTCATCGCGTCTTTAAAAATCAGCTTCGGCACGTCGCTCGCGGCGGCAGCGATTAATTCCATCTTTGGTTTTATCGTCGCTTGGGTGCTCGTCCGGTACACGTTCCCGGGCAAGAAGATCGTCGACGCGCTCGTCGACCTGCCCTTCGCACTGCCGACGGCGGTGGCGGGGATCGCCTTGACGACGATTTATTCCCAGAACGGCTGGATCGGCAAGCTGATCGAACCGCATGGCATCAAGATCGTGTTTACACCGCTCGGGATCACGCTCGCTTTAACGTTCATCGGCATCCCGTTCGTCGTCCGGACGCTGCAGCCGGTCATTGAAGAACTGGAGAAGGATGTAGAGGAAGCCGCGGTCAGCTTGGGTGCCGGCCGCTGGCGGACGTTTCGCAGCATTATTTTCCCGGCGTTGTTCCCGGCGCTGCTTACCGGATTTACGCTGGCCTTCGCACGCGGGGTCGGCGAGTACGGCTCGGTCGTGTTTATCGCCGGCAACATGCCGATGAAGACGGAAATCGCTCCGCTGCTCATCATGACGAAGCTGGAACAATACAATTACGCGGGGGCGACGGCCATTGCGCTGGTCATGCTCTTGATCTCCTTCGTCACCTTGTTCGTCATCAACCTGATCCAGTGGCGGGCTAACCGCCGCTTCACGACCGTCTAGGTCGAGAGAGGGAGGACCGCCATGGCCGGCTATGTCACGACAACTGCCAAGGCCGGGGCCAAGACCGCAGATCGGCCCCGCCATATTACCGAATCGCGTTTCGTCAAATTTATCCTGATCGGAATCGCGCTGCTGTTCATCGGACTGCTGCTGATCTTGCCGCTTATCAGCGTGTTTGCGGAGGCGTTCCGCAAAGGCTGGGAAGTGTATGCCGCAGCTTTAACCGAGCCCGACGCCGCCGCGGCGATCCGGTTGACCTTAAGCGTCGCTGCCATCGCCGTCCCGCTGAATCTTGTGTTCGGCGTCGCCGCCGCGTGGGCGATTACGAAGTTTCGTTTTAAAGGGAAAAACCTGCTTATCACGCTGATCGACCTACCGTTCGCCGTATCTCCGGTCATCGCCGGCCTGATCTTCGTGCTGCTGTTCGGCGCCAAAGGCTGGTTCGGGCCGCTCCTGCAGCAGTACGATATCAAAATATTGTTTGCGCTGCCCGGCATGGTGCTTGCGACGATCTTCGTTACGTTCCCGTTCGTCGCCCGGGAGCTGCTGCCGTTGATGCAGGCCCAGGGTACGCAAGAGGAAGAGGCGGCCGTGACGCTCGGCGCCAAGGGCTGGCGCATCTTCTGGAAAGTCACGATACCGAATATCAAGTGGGGCCTGTTGTATGGGGTTATTTTGTGCAACGCCCGTGCGATGGGTGAATTCGGCGCCGTCTCCGTAGTCTCGGGTCATATCCGGGGCCAGACGAATACGATGCCGCTGCACATTCAAATTTTGTATAATGAATATAATTTTGCCGGCTCGTTTGCCATCGCGTCGCTGCTTGTCCTGTTGGCTGTCGTGACGCTTGTCGTCAAGTCTGTCATCGAATGGAAGCATGCCAAAGAGCAAAGCCGGGAAGGGGAATAAGGCCTATGCATATCGTTGCCAAACACTTGACCAAAAGCTTTGGCAGCTTCCAAGCGACCAAAGATGTAAGCTTCGAGGTTGAGAAAGGGAAACTGATCGGGCTGCTCGGACCGAGCGGCGGCGGAAAAACGACGATTCTGCGCATGCTGGCAGGACTCGAGGAGCCGGATTCCGGCGATATCCTTATTCACGGCAAACGCGTGAACAATGAACCGCCGCAAAGCCGCGGCATCGGTTTCGTCTTTCAGAACTATGCGTTATTCCGGCATATGAGCGTGTTCGACAATATTGCGTTCGGCTTAACGGTTCAAAAACGGACGAAAGCGCAAATTAAAGAGAGAGTTCAACAATTGATCGAACTCACGGGATTGAAAGGGTTAGAGAAAAGGCTGCCGCATCAGCTTTCCGGCGGTCAGCGGCAGCGGGTCGCATTCGCTCGCGCCATTGCGCCGGAACCGCAAGTGCTGCTGCTCGACGAGCCGTTCGCCGCGATTGATGCGAAGGTTCGCAAAGAGCTGCGGACCTGGCTGAAAGAGATGATCGACCGCGTGGGCATCACAACGATCTTCGTCACGCACGATCAGGAGGAAGCCGTCGAGGTCGCCGACCAGATCATGATCATTCATCAGGGGAGATTAGAGCAGCAGGGATCGCCGATCGACATCTATAAGCACCCGCAGACACCATTCGTAGCAGGTTTTATCGGGGAATCGAATCCGCTGGACGACATCTCGAACTTAAAGGGATTCGATCCGGATGTCTTATCCCGGTCGAAAGCGATCATTCGGCCGGAATTTATCGAGGTCGGATTGCCCGGCGAAGTTTCTTATCCGTCGGCGGCCGAGCGAGGCATCGTTCGAAACGTATTTTTCAGAGGCATACATTGGCAGGTGGAAGTGGAGGTCGAAGGCGATCGGCTGTTCGCTTACCGTTCTCTGGAGCTTCCCGAGCTGAAGCCTGGCACTGATGTACACGTGTTGATTCACCGCTTGTATTTGTTTAACGAGGAGAGGCATCTTATTCTCGAGAACGGATTGAAGAACGATCCGATGCCGGTTCACATTTAATTGTAAAAGAGGGATCCTGCCATGGAACATCACATCACCATTCAAAGCGGAAACATTGAGCTAGCGGCAACTTTACATTATCCGGTTTTCACGGAGAACGAGACGCCGGACCGTTCCGCGACAGCGCGCACGCCCATCGTCATCATCGCCCACGGATTTGTAGGCACGCGTATCGGCGTGGATCGGTTGTTCGTTATGTCGGCCCGGGAGTTCGCCCGTCACGGCTACATGGTGCTGCGCTTCGACTTCGGAGGCTGCGGCGAAAGCACCGGCGATTACGGTGCCGGGGGCCTCGACGCGATGATCGACCAGACGCGCAGCGTGATCGATTATGCGCTCGCTATCGACTGCGTCGACCCGCAGCGGGTCGTGCTGCTCGGCCACAGCTTAGGCGGCGCCGTAGCCTTATTGACAGCCGCGAAGGACAAACGTGTGAAGACGCTGGTGATGTGGTCGTCCGTGGCTTATCCCTTCAACGATATTGTCGGCATTACCGGCAAGAAAGTGTACGAGCAAGCGGTGCAGTTCGGCTCTTCCGACTATTTGGGCTACGCGCTGCAACCGGTGTTTTTCGAAAGCTTGACCCGGCATCAGCCGTTCGAGCAGCTCCGGAAATTTAACGGAGACGTGCTGCTCGTACATGGAACGGCCGATGAAGTGATCCCGGTCGATTACTGCTTCTTGTATCAGAAGCTGTTTTGGCTGCGGAGTCAAGGGCAGTGCGACAAGGAAGTTATTTTTCAGGCCGATCATACGTATTCCGGCGGACAAGCGAAAGAACAGTTGATTCAGAAGACGCGGGATTGGCTCCTGTACATCGATAAACGGAAGAACGAATGGAATGATTGGACGATTTAAGAACAGCGGGAAGCGGATTAATCGTCTGCTTTTCATACATTAAAAGCCGAGTTAACGCATAGGGTTAAATAAATTTGGTCACGGAGGGATTATGATGGCGAAGCCGCTTGATGTGGATGATCTTTGGACAAAACGAATACTGCAAAGCGTGAATGGGTTAGAATACGGCAGCGTACAAATTGTCGTACATGACGGTAGAATCGTTCAGATTGAACGTACGGAACGTAAACGGTTTGAAGCGGCGGAACAGCAAGTGAGACGGACGACAATTGAACCGAAGCAGCAGCGAACAAATCCGTAAGGAGGGAAATTCATGCTCTCCAGAGTGGAAAATACATCACCGTCGCCTGATCTTCAAATTCCCGATTTTCAATTTGTCACGTATTGCTTCGAGCAGTACGGATTGAACCGCGGCATCTATAATACCGTGGACGAATGGTTGTACCGCTTTGGCATTCGGGATATCGTTGCCCGGCGGCAGACAATCGTCGATTTTCTGACCTCGCTGCAGGGGGAAGATCGCTCCAAAGGCGTTTATCTCAAGTTCGGCAAGGGCGGCTTGACCAAACAGTTGTCGGAGTTCGTAGTTTCTCATATCGAAAAGCGGTAATCCTCTTAGGAGGGATTGCCGCTTTTTCCCTTTTTATCAGGGCTGGAAGTGTTGCAACTTGCCGGTAGAGCACCTCGTTTCCTGGTTCATAGGCTGCTAGATTTACTTAAATGGATCGTGGTATAACGGAATTATGCAGCCGCAATCATGCAAAGTTATTGTAAAAAAACATCTCGTATAATATAATGTTGAAGTTATCTTGAAAGGAGAATTGACCAATGCCTAAAAACAAAGTGTCCTTTATTATTTTGGTATGTTTCCTGCTCATACTTTCCGCTTGCGGTACGAAACCTGCAGCCACGACAACTACCGGAGGGGACAAGCCTGCCGAAGTCCAAAAAGAAACAAAGCTGGATCAAATCAAGAAAGCCGGCAAAATCGTCGTCGGTACGAGCGCAGACTATCCGCCATATGAATTTCATAAAGAAATTGACAAAAAAGACCAGATCGTTGGCTTTGATATTGAAATCGCTAAAGCGATTGCCAAGGAATTAGGGGTCACTTTGGAGCTGAAAGATATGAAATTCGATGGCTTGCTCGCGGCGCTTGAAGCCGGCAATATCGATTTCGTCATCTCCGGCATGACGCCGACCGAAGAACGCAAACAAGCCGTCGATTTTACGAAAGTGTATTATACGGCGATTCAAACGGTCGTCGTTCGCGCGGCCGACAAGGACAAGTACAATACGATCGAAGCTTTGAAGGGCAAGAAGGTCGGCGCGCAAAAAGGCGCTACGCAAGAAGCGATCGTCAAAGAGCAAATGCCGGGTTCCGAAGTGAAGGCTATCGGTAAAATTTCCGACTTGATGCTGGAGCTCAAGAACAATAAAGTGGAAGCTCTGGTCGTCGAACAGCCCGTTGCAGCCGCATATCTGAGCAAGAACAAGGATCTTGCTTTTGCGGACATTAAGCTGACGACGGAAGACAGCGGATCGGCGATTGCCGTGAAGAAAAACAACCCAGAGCTGGTTGAAGCGATGAACAAGGCGCTGGACAAGCTGATTGCAGACAAAACGATCGATAAATTGGTCATAGAAGCGAATGAATTAGTGGAATAAGAAGGTCAGGCGGCTGTTGCCGCTGGAATGAAAACCTGATCGGAGTCCATTTCCGGCGGGTTTTTGTTCGGTTTACAACCGATATTAGAAGAGGAAGGGAGGGCGAGTCGTGGATTTTTCATTCTTACCGAAATATTATATGTTTTTTATCGACGGGGCGAAGGTCACCTTAATTTTGTCGGCCTTCACCGTAGTGCTGGGGGTTATCCTCGGCATCTTCATTGCCTTAATGCGCATATCCAAAATATGGCCGCTGAGGCTGTTCGCGACTTCGTATATCGAGTTTATTCGCGGAACGCCGATGCTCGTGCAAGTGTTCTTGTTTTATTACGGCTTGCCTAAGATCGGTATTCACTTTCCCGAGGTGCCTTACTTCGGATCGTCTTTCCCGGATATGATGGCTGCGGTTATTGCGTTGTCGATCAACAGCTCCGCTTACGTTGCCGAAACGTTTCGGGCCGGGATTCAAGCGATCGACCGCGGCCAGATGGAAGCGGCCCGCTCGCTTGGCATGTCGCATGCGATGGCCATGAGACACATTATTTTGCCGCAGGCTCTTCGTAATGTGCTGCCCGCTCTTGGCAACGAGTTCGTCATCATCATTAAAGACTCGTCCATCGTTTCCGTCATTGGAATCGGGGAATTGATGTACAGCGCAGATACGGTAAAAGGGAATACGTTCCTGCCGTTCGAGCCGTTGATTGTCGTGGCCTTCATCTATTTCATCATGACATTCACGCTGTCCAAGCTGCTCGGCATTGCCGAAAGGAGGATGAAGACCTCTGATTAAAGTAACCCAATTAAGCAAAACATTCGGTTCCAATCACGTGTTGAACGGAATCGATCTCGACATTCATAAGGGCGAGGTCGTCGTCATCATCGGTCCCAGCGGTTCGGGGAAGAGCACATTCCTGCGCTGCCTGAACCTGCTCGAGCAGCCGACCGGCGGCGATATCGAATTCGATGGTGTCTCACTGCTGCGCGGGAAGTCCAATATCAACGAGCTGCGTCAGCGTATGGGGATGGTGTTCCAGCAATTTAATCTGTTCCCGCACATGACCGTGATGGAGAATATTACGCTGGCTCCTGTGAAGCTCAAGCTGAGGACGAAGGACGAAGCGCAGCAGATCGCTCAGCAGCTGCTGAAGCGGATCGGCCTGGCAGAGAAGGCCGGCAGTTATCCGGGCAGCCTGTCCGGCGGCCAGAAGCAGCGGATTGCGATCGCCCGCGCCCTCGCTATGTCGCCCACGATGATGCTCTTCGACGAGCCGACGTCCGCACTCGATCCGGAAATGGTCGGCGAAGTGCTAGACGTCATGAAGGAGCTGGCCGCAGAGGGCATGACGATGGTCGTCGTCACGCATGAGATGGGCTTTGCCCGCGAAGTGGGTACTCGGCTCATCTTCATGGATGGCGGGAAGATCGTCGAGCAGGGAACGCCGGCCGACGTCTTTGCCGCCCCGCAGCATCCGAGAACGAAAGAATTTTTGCGCAAGGTGCTTTAGCTTGAACAACGAAGCCGCGGCTGAACCGGATGATCCGGCGCCGCGGCTTTTTATTTGAACAATACGCGCCGCTCGAACTCGCTCTTAATCGCTTGCAGCAGCGCCGGGGACGAGGCGACGTCATAAGCCGTCCGGGCGAGTACCTTCGCGCCGAGAAGCATCCCTTCGAAGGCGCGGGGCTGCATGGCGAGATCGCGAAACTCCTTCGTATGCAGCAGGTGCTGTTCGTCGACGACCTTCACATACGGATGAATGGAGGGACATTGACGGGACACGTTGCCGAGGTCAAGCGACCCGTGATCCTTGCCGTGCTGAATGTCCGCCTCCGGAATCCCCATTGCGATCAAGTTGTGCGTGAACGCTTCTGATAACGCTTCGTTCGTGATCAGCTCGTCGTACGAGTACTCGTAATTCGACCACTTCATCGTACAGCCCGTTTGTAAAGCGGCGCCTTCGGCACAGCTCAGCACCTTGCGGACGATTTCATCGGTATACGGCCGATCGGCGGAACGGACGTAAAACTGGGCGGCGGCATACGCGGGAATGATATTCGGGGCTTTCCCGCCCTCCGTAATAATGCCGTGGATGCGCGCATGGCTGCGCAGCTGCTGCCGCAGCAGACCGACCGCTTGGAACAGCAGCAGCACCGCATCCAGCGCGTTAACGCCTTCATAGGGGCTGGCCGCGGCATGGGCGGCTTTGCCGTGAAATTCAAACTGCAGCGCGTCCATCGCCAGCGACATGCCGGATTTTTCGTAAGCATAGTAGGGATGCGCCATTAATGCGGCATCGACGTCGTCGAACAAGCCGGCAGCGGCCATCGTTACTTTGGCGCCTTTTGTTTCTTCGGCCGGCGTGCCGTATACGCGGATCGTGCCCCCGGTTTGTTCGATGACGCTTTGCAAACCGACGGCCGCCGCAAGACCCATCACGGCGATCAGATGATGGCCGCACGCATGACCAAGCTCAGGCAGCGCATCGTATTCGCACAGGAAAGCGATCGTAGGCCCCGGTTTTGCCGCCTTATATGTTGCCAGGAAAGCGGTAGGCAGATCGAGTACGGGGGACTGTACTTGAAAGCCGTGCCGTTCGAGCGCTTCCTTCAAGCGCGCGGACGCTTTCCATTCCTCATGACCGAGTTCGGGATTCTCCCCGATGAAGGCAGCGATGTCAATAAATTCGGAAGCCAGTTGATCGATGCGATTTACAATGGTTTGTTTGTCCACAAGATTTACCTCCGGTTGAGCGGTATACGTCCATTATAGAGATTGACCTGTAGGTAAGCAACGAAAGCCGCCACACCGGCAGGCAAAGTAAAAAGCCCCCGGCGGCTGCCGAAGGCTAGGTATCATCTTTATTGCAGGCTATTACGCTTATCGATTAGTTGTTCATCCAACTGCTTCTTGATCTTGTGCATGGCATCGACTTCCAGACGATGGTTTTGCGGAAAACGGGTGCCGGTTAG
Source organism: Paenibacillus sp. EPM92 (assembly GCF_016586185.1). Taxonomy (NCBI): domain Bacteria; kingdom Bacillati; phylum Bacillota; class Bacilli; order Caryophanales; family Paenibacillaceae; genus Paenibacillus; species Paenibacillus sp. EPM92. Next base: position 135,227 of record NZ_BCPS01000076.1, on the reverse strand, counting down.
CGAAAGCGCTTCATTAAGGGTCAGTTCGACGAGAATTTTCTTCTCCTGCGGTTGTTGTGCTTCATAAGTCATGCTGCATCGCTCCTTTATTAGGTTCGTGAATGGTGCGATCATAAGCGCGGCATAGAGGGGGACTGAACGTCGTCATTTTGCTGAAACCCTTGATATTCCACGGTTTTAATATAACACATTATGTAATGTTTTACAAGTGCGGGCGCAAAAAAGAGGCGCATTTTTTTGAATGGCCTCTTGGTTTACTGCACGCGTTCCTTCATCTTCCTTCGTTGAATGGTCAGGACCAGACGATCGATTTGTTGACTGAGCTTAACCACTTGGGGGTCTACAAAGCTGCCTCTTTGTTCAACTAGCCGATAGAGCTGAATTTGCATCCGCTCCAAGCGACGTTTCAATTCCACTTCTTCCATCTTTCCTGACCCCATCTCCCAGCGTGATAAAGTTGTCCGATCTTGAATATTATAATATAAATCATGCGTAAAGTTTGTAAATCGTTGTCGAACGGATTCATAATTTTTATGACAAAATCATACAAATTTCGAATACGAACGTTCCGAATGCGGCATATTACCAACATAATGGGAGGTGAATGCTTATGCATAACGAACGAAAACATACGAAAAACAGTCCGGACTTCAGAGAAAATAAATTTACGGAAGAGGAAACTCCCGTGGACGCGGATAAAGCCGCAAAACGGCCACCGAGTTTAAATGAAGTTCCAAAGGAAACGAACCCGCAATAAGCGGATTCGTTCCGCAAGCAAGCAGCCGGACGCTCTGCGCGTTCGGCTTCTTTGGCAAGGCCATCCCCTGGGGTTACCCTTGATCGTCCTGATTGTGACCGACGGCCAAATTGTTGATTTCTTCAGCCATGTCGGCAGGCACACGCGTTCTGAAGTATCCGATTACGGCCTCTACAGCGCTGTCCGCTTGACCCTCGGTAATGCCGGCTTGCTCACTGACCAATTTCACCAATTGATGTTTCATGCGGGTGAACCTCCTTTATAAAGTGGGATTGAACCTGTAATAGGATGTTCCGAAATGTGGTTTTTATGTGGAAAGACGTGATATAGTGGAGTAGACTACCGGATGCGCACAAAGGAGATTAAAGCTCGGATGATCATCGTACGAAATTTATCCAAAACGTTCCAGCCCGACCATCGCGTGCTGCAGCGGCTTAGCTTCCAAGCGGACGAGGGCGAATTGGTTGCCCTGCTCGGCGCCAGCGGCAGCGGGAAGACGACGTTATTTCGTTGTCTCATGCTCAAGGAGAAATGGGATGAAGGGCAATATATTTATGACGGTAAAGACATTACGTCCCTGAACGCATGGGAGAAATTCAAGCTGCAGAAGCAGTGGGCCTATCTGGAGGAGAAGCCGCAGTTCAATCCGAGGAAATCGGCGCTGAAGAACGTGCTTGGCGCGCTGTTGTTCAAAAAATCATGGTGGCGCTTTCTGACGAACTCCGTCTCGGAAGAAGATCATATGGAAGCGATGGACTATCTCGACAAGGTGGGACTGCTCGACAAAGCTCACGAGCCGATAGAGAAATTAAGCGGCGGCGAGAAACAACGCGTCGCCATCTGCAGGGCGCTGATTAAAGGCGCGAAAGTCATATTCGCGGACGAGCCGGTGTCCGGTCTCGACCCCGAAGCGGCCAGCCGCGTGATGGAGGATTTGCAGTCCATTTGCCGTAAAGAGAAGCTGCTCGTGTTCTGCAGCCTGCACCAAATCGAGCTCGCCGAGAAATTCGGCTCACGCATCTGGGGAATTTCGGGCGGGCGCTTCGTCGTCGATATCGCCGGTCGTCGTTTGACCCAGAGGGAAAAAGAACTTATATTTTAACCGATACACGTACCGAAGAAAGCCGGGGAACCCATGGGGACCCCGGCTTTCTTCACTTGAAGGCTACCGCTTGCTCGCGATATGCCTCGCAATCCAGACGCCGTGATTGCGGCCTGTCTCGATAAATACTTCGTTGGCGTTCCTGCCTGACGCGGCGACGCCGGCGATATAAATGCCCGGGCAAGTCGTCTCCATCGTCTCCGGATCGAAGAGCGGCACTTCGTCGTCGTCGCGGAAAGCGGCGCCGACGGCTCTGAGTAAGCTGCGGTCGGGATGAAACCCGGTAAGCGCCAGCACGAAATCGTTCTCGATCGTATGCTCCTGGCCGTCCTTGACGACGGTGACCGATGCTTCATCGATCCGTGTAACCCGGGAGCCGAACCACATCCGGATTCGTTCCTTGTTCACCATGCTCTCGAAGATCGGCCGCACCCACGGCTTAATGACGGGCGAGTACGTATCTCCGCGGTAGACGACGGTGACTTCCGCCCCCGCGCGGAGCAGCTCCATCGCCGCGTCGACGGCGGAATTGCTGCCGCCGATGACCGTTACCTTCGTTCCTGCATAAGGATGCGCTTCCCGGAAATAATGGCTCACCTTCGGCAGCTGCTCACCGGGAATGCCAAGCAGGTTCGGTTGGTCGAAATAGCCGGTCGCCACGATGACATGGCGCGCTTCGACGATGTTAACCCGTCCGCTTGCGTCCGCCACCGTCAGCTTGTAGGCGCCGTCCCCAGCCGTTCCGATTTCGGTCACGCGCTGATAAGGGCGTACGCGCAGCTGCCTGCGGCTTGCCACTGTCCTATAGTAAGTGAGCGCTTCCTGACGGGTAGGCTTCTCATTGGGGGTGCTGAACGGATAATCGCCGATTTCCAGCAGTTCCGGCGTGCTGAAAAATTGCATGTACGTCGGATATAAATAAATGGAATGAACAACGTTCTCCTTTTCGATCACCAGCGGGTCGATGCCGATTTTTTGCAGTTCGATGGCGGCGGATAAGCCGCAAGGGCCGGCTCCAATCACGACGGCTTCTTCCATTTAACGATCACCTCGATGCGATAGGTTCATAGTATGAAATAGCATTTCATTACCATAGTAACCGATCGGGCGAGACGATTCCAGTTTTTACGTGGTAAAAGAAGCAGGCGGTCACCCGACAGAGAAGCCTGGGTCGCGCTTCGGACGATCGAACCGGAACAGCGGCGCGTCCGGGTGGCTGCCTTCGGTGATGAGTCCTCCTATTATCCGCGCCGCTATTGTGCTGTATAGGGTACCGTTGCCGCCGTACACCAAGGCGAAGTAACAATGCGGGAAGCCGGCCTGCCTGCCGATTAACGGCAAGCCGTCGTGCGTGCCTCCGAATAACCCGGCCCACGCGTATTCGGCATCAGATCCCGATAAGGCAGGGAACAGCTTGATCGCCTCCTGCAGCAGCTCCTTTTGCTTGGCCGGCAATTTACGATCGCGTTCGTCCGGGTCCGTCGTTGTTTCGTCCAAGCCGCCAATAATGACACGGTTATCGGCGGTCGTCCGCATAAACAGGTAAGGCCGGGCCGTCTCCCAAATGATGCAGCGAGTGGGCCAGTATGCCAGTGCTTCGACAGGCTTCGTGGCAATGGCGTAAGTGCTGGACATTACGGCATTGGGATTTGGTTTGATTTCCTGCGTCTCATACCCTGTCGTGAACACGGTTTTCTTCGCTTGAATACGCCGGCCGTCGGTTGTGATAAAAATATTGTAGTCCTTACCGGCTTCATGCCGCTGGACCTGCGTCTCCTCGTAGACGCGCAGCCCGTGGCGGCGCGCGGTCTGTATCAAGGCGTGGGCATTCTTGTACGGATTGATTTCGGCGTCCCCGTTGGAGAGAATGGCACCCGGCTTCTCGAAGGGAAATCTCGCCCGGATGTTGGCGGCTTCCAAGTAGGCCACAGGAAATCCGTATCGGGAGAGCGTTTCATATTCCTGCTTCACCACCCCCGACGATCAAGCAGTCGCATTCAATATCGTGTCCGAGCTTCGGATAAGTCGGTGCGTCTAACCAGGTGAGCGGCCACAACAACCGCCCGGATATAAGGTTCATGAGGCGCTCCTAGGATTGAATTCGGTATGGAATGACACAACACTTAGTATGAGATCGGAAGCGCGTTTTTTATCCATTATTCGGCATAACCGGTACGTCCATCAGGGCATTCTATGCGACGTCCCGTCATAATCGCTAGTTTGGATTCATAGAATAGATTGCGAGGCTCGATATGGCGGGCCGCTCTGAACGAGAAGGAGAGGGAACACCGATGCATACCGCTCTGCCGAAAATGGTGCGTACGACGCGCACCGTATCTCCCGGTCTGTTAATCGCCGGATTTCTATTGGGCTTATGGCTGTCGCTGCTGCTGGCCCATCAGCTCGGCTTGCCGATTGCGACGTTCCGGAAGCCCGCGCCGGCCCCGCCCCCGCCCTATACGTACTCCCTGTATGGCGCTTCCAATGGCGTACGGCTTCATGCGCTGCGTACGAGCCCCGCTAATGTCGAACTGCGGGCAATCGCTACGAATGTAACCGATACGAACGAATACGGGATGAACGGAGGGTTCTTCTGGAACGGGGATCTGCTCAGCATCGCGGTCATCGGCGATCGTCCGCTCAAAGGCCAACCGCACGACTACGGTTCGGGATGGACCAATATCGATGTGCCGAAAGGGACGCTGGTGTGGGACGAAGCTTCGCAGCGCTTCTCGATCCAGGTGACGGATGCCGCGAACCGGCTGCAGGTCACGGACCGGAAACGGTATTGGGCGCAAGGCGGCGTCAGCATGTCGCTGAACGACGAAGCCGGGTGGCGGACGCAGGCAAGGAAAGAGAATATGCCCGTGATGGACGCTCCGCGCCTGCGGTCTGCAGCCGTCTACGACCGGCAGCAAGCGTTGTGGATGATCGTCTCGGACAAGCCGTGCACCGTCGAAGCGTTCCGCACGGCGATTCGGGAGACGATCGCACCCGGCCAACTGGTCGACGGCATCTTCCTGGACGGCGACGGTTCATCGCAAATGCGCAGCGCCGAGGTGACGCTGCGCGGAGATACGAGAGCCGTCTATCAAATGATGGCGTTGAAAAACAAAGCCACCGACCGATAAGTTACTCGGGCGGTGGTTTTGTTTGATATACTTTATTTGTAAAATATTCAGGTGAAAGTGCAACTATTTGACGGAATTTCACGTATTAACCGTTGGGTAATTCCTAAACAGCCAGGGGGGAGTTCGGATGCAGGAAGTTTATACGGGCTTGCTGGTGACGGGTATTTTGTTTGCGCTGGTGACTGTGCTGCTAGGAGATTTGCTCAGCAATGCGCTGGACGGGATGTTCGATTGGATGTCCGGCGATCTGCTGCATGTTTTTCAACCGATGGTCTTGTTTAGCGCTATTACGGTTATGGGCGGCTCAGGGCTAATGCTGATGAGGCTCACCTCTCTCGGCACGGCGTACGTGCTCGCGTTGGCGTCACTTGCGGCCGTCGGAACTTCGGTTCTGGTCTATTTATTGTATGTTAAACCGATGAACAACACCGATAATTCCGTTGCGTTCTCCATGAACGATCTGGTTGGGCGCATCGGGGAAGTATCGGTCCCGATTCCGGCGCGCGGCTGCGGGGAAGTATTGTATCGGATGGGCGGCAGCGTGACGAATCAAATCGCGGAGAGCTTTGACGGCATCGAAATCGCATCCGGGGCGCGTGTCGTCACAGTCGAAGTACGTGAAGGTTCGGTCTGGGTATCTCCGCTTGAAACCAATTTGGAATAGGGAGTGAAGGGAATGAATGTAAACGATGTATTTGTAATTCCGGGTATTGTTGTCGGTGTGATCGTCGTGCTGGGACTTGCGTTCTGGGCGCGGTATAAGACGGTTAGTCCCGATGAAGCGATGATTGTAACCGGTTCCTTCCTGGGCAGCAAAAACGTGATGGAGGACGATACCGGCCGTAGAATTAAAATCGTGCGCGGTGGCGGATCGTTCATATTACCGGTGTTCCAGCAGGCCGAGTTTTTATCCTTGCTGTCGCATAAACTCGACGTCTCGACGCCTGAAGTGTATACCGAGCAGGGCGTGCCGGTTATGGCCGACGGCGTGGCGATCATTAAGATCGGCGGCGCGGTTGAGGACGTTGCGACGGCGGCGGAGCAGTTCATGGGCAAACCGACGGAAGCATTGAAGGGCGAGGCGCAGGAAGTGCTCGAAGGGCACCTGCGGGCGATTCTCGGCTCGATGACGGTAGAGGAAGTGTACCGCAACCGGGATAAATTCGCGCAAGAGGTTCAAGGCGTCGCGGCCAAAGATTTGAAGAAAATGGGTCTGCAAATCGTCTCGTTCACCATCAAAGACTTGCGCGACAAGCACGGATATTTGGACGCGCTGGGTAAACCCCGGATCGCGGCTGTGAAGCGCGATGCCGAAATCGCGGAAGCGGAAGCCGTGCGGGATTCGCGGATTAAGAAGGCGCTTGCTGAGGAAGAAGGGCAGAAGGCGGAGCTGCTGCGCGATACGAACATTGCGGAAGCGAACAAGGAGAAGGAGCTGAAGGTCGCTTCCTTTAAGAAAGATCAAGAGATGGCGCGGGCCGAAGCGGATCAGGCGTACAACATCCAGGAGGCTCGCGCAAAGCAAAGCGTGGTCGAAGAGCAAATGCGCGTCGAGATCGTCCGCAAGGAGCGCGAGATCGACCTCGAGGCTAAAGAGATTTTACGCCGGGAGAAGCAGTATGATGCGGAAGTGAAGAAGAAAGCGGACGCCGACCGGTATGCTGTCATCCAGGCGGCGGAAGCGGAGAAGGCGAAGCAAATAACGCAAGCCGACGCGATGCAGTACCGGATCGAAGCCGAAGCGAAGGCGATGGCCGAGCAGAAGCGGCTGGAGGGGATGGCCATCGCGGATGCGGAGCGCGCCAAGGGCTCGGCGGAAGCGGAGGTTATACGGCTGCGCGGCTTGGCGGAGGCCGAGGCGAAGGAGAAATTGGCGGAGGCGTTCGAGAAGTTCGGCGAAGCCGCGATTCTCGACATCATCGTGAAGATGCTGCCGGAGCTCGCCGGCAAAATCGCGGAGCCGATGAAGTCGATCGACAAGCTGACCGTCGTCGATACGGGCGGCGGCAAAGGGGCGACGCGCGTCAGCAATTACGTGACCGAGCTGATGGCGACGGCTCCCGACATGCTGAAAAACGTCAGCGGTTTGGACGTGGAGGAACTGATCAAAAACTTCACGAAGCGATCCGTGACGCCGTCTGCGGCGCCGGCAGCCGTGGAGCCGCCTGCGGCCGAATAACGCAAGTGGTCTGTAAGCCGATACATTCCGCCGAAAGACAAGGAGGCAGCTGCAAAGCTGGCCTCCTTGTCTATATTCGTTTACGGAAAAAAACGATATAATCGTTTTGTACGAACCGTGCGCAAGTGGAATGCTTTATCCTGATTGAATAACACTGATTGTAGAAAGAGGAATGTATACAACGTGAACGGAACCGAAGAAAGACCCATCGTAAGACCCTTTACCAAGTTATTCAATTTTCGCGATATCGGCGGGCTGGCGACCGCCGACGGTCGCCGGATGAAAGCGGGCGTTTTGTTCCGCTCCGACGATTTATCCCGTCTGACGCTGCAGGACCTAGACAAGCTGAATCAATACGGGTTGAAGCTGATTTGTGACTTGCGCACGCCCGACGAACGACAGAAGAAGCCGGATCGGCTTCCTCCGACCGAAGGGCTGCGAACCGTTCATATCCCGATTTATCCGTTTAAAGAGGGGGAGAAGCTCAATCAAGCGAAGCTGATCGGCATGCTCCTCCGCAAAAGCGCCAAATCCGAATTTGACGCGTTCAACCGGGCTTTCTATCAGAGCATTGCGCATCAAAGCACGACTCAAATTCAGGAAGTGATCTCGCTGTTGAGCGAGCGTTCGAACATGCCCGCATTGATTCATTGTACGGCCGGCCGGGACCGGACGGGCTACTTGAGCGCTTTGATCCAGCTGCTGGTCGGGGTGCCGATGTCTACGGTGCTGGACGAGTATGAATTGACGAACGCGTATTTTCAACCGAGGGTCCGCCCCTTTATCCGGTTCATGCGCTGGGTTACCTTGTTCCAAATCCCACCCGAGCGTTTCGAGGATTTGTTAGTTGTAAAGCGGGAATATTTGGTACGTGTCCTCGAGGAGGTCGTTCAAACCCACGGATCGATGGACCGTTACGTCGCGGATGTGTGCGGCATCGATCCGAGCTGCGTTCAGCGGTTAAAGCAATTGCTGCTTGAAGAAGAGGCGGCGCGATCGGTTGTATAAGGCAGAGATGAAAGAGCTTCGCCCGGATGGGCGAAGCTCTTTCACTGCGCACTGAAGCGCAAACCGTATCTGAATCTGTTAGCTTGATATATATTTAATAACACATATAATTTACGTCGTTAAGTATTTCTCTGTTAAGATGGAGAGCAGCTGAATGCCGACCTCGTTTTGCCCGCCTTCGGGGATGATGATGTCGGCATATTTTTTGGATGGCTCGATGAACGCTTCGTGCATCGGCTTGACCGTGTGTAAATATTGATCGTGGATCGATTGGATAGACCGCCCGCGCTCGTGAATATCACGCAGCACGCGGCGCAGAATGCGAACGTCCGGGTCCGTGTCGACAAACACCTTGATGTCGAGAATGCCGCGGAGTTTTTCGTCGGACAATACGTGCAGCCCTTCGATAATGACAATTTTATTCGGCATCAACTCGACCGTCTCCGTTGTCGAACGGCTGTGCATGGAGAAGTTGTAGACGGGCGCCTGGACCGGCGTACGGTGCTGCTTCAACGTCCGGAGATGCTCCAGAAGCAGTTCGTTATCGAAGGCGAGCGGATGATCGTAGTTGATCGATTCTCTTTCATGATAGGGCAAGTGCGAATGGTCTTTATAATAGTTGTCCTGTGAAATAAACGTAACTTTATCCATCCCGAGACGGTCGATAACCGATCGGGCGACAGTCGTCTTCCCGGAGCCCGTGCCTCCGGCGATACCGATAATCAACATGGTGATCCTTGTCCTCCTGCAGCATACAGTTTCGATTGTAGTATTGTAGCATAAGCGGGGTAGGAAAACGAGTTTGTTCGACAACATGTACACGCTCGCCGGGATTGATCTTGCTTCCTGTGAAAAACCGCGGTTATACTAGTTCATACGAGGAATTCAGTTCAGATGGGAGTGCTTGAACGTGCGCGTGTTGGTTGTCGAGGATGACGCCCATTTATTGGATGCGATCGTGGCTGTGCTGGAGGACGAGCACTACCAGGTCGATTATGCGGAGCACGGTCATGAAGGATATGCGCTCGCAGAGCAAGGATATTACGACCTGCTGGTACTGGATATCATGCTGCCGGGCATGGACGGTCTCAGCATGATCCAATCGCTGCGAAAGCACGGAATACGTACCCCCTGCCTGTTTCTCACGGCGCGGGATTCGATAGAAGCGAGAGTGAAGGGACTTGATGCCGGGGCCGACGATTATTTGGTGAAGCCGTTTGCGATCGATGAGCTGCTGGCGCGGCTGCGCGCGCTCCATCGGCGCAAGAAAGGCCCGGCGGAAGAAACGCCCCTGACTTATGGCGGCCTCGTTCTGTCGCCGGACGATTGCGAAGCAACCTGCAACGGCACTCTGATCAAGCTGACGAGCAAAGAGTACGAGCTGCTTGCCTACTTGATTCAGCATAAGGAGCAGATCGTTAAGCGCGATCAAATCTTCAACCGGGTGTGGGGACTCGATTCGAATGCGAACGAAACCGCCGTCGACTTGTATGTGCACTACCTTCGCAAGAAGCTGAACGCTTGCGGCTGCGAGTCGTATATTCGTACGGTGCGAAGCGTCGGATATATGCTGAAGGCGGAGGGGGCGCATGTTTAACAAGACAAGGTATCGGTTGGTCCTGTTATTTTCCCTTGTTTTTTTTCTGCTGTTCAATGGCCTGGGCGCGGTTCTCTACTATTCGACCGAGAAGCGGTTATATGCACAGACGGATCGGGCCATGAAGAACGAAATGAACGGCTTCACGTTCATCAGCAACCGTCAACCGGGCAGAAATTTCCCTTTTCGCCCCCCTCAATTAATGACATTCGTCCAATGGGATGCGCATGGCAACGTACAGTTCCAGGCGCCGCGCGACGGCGTGGAAGAACCGCTGCTCGAAACGTTGAAGCAAGCCGGCGTAGAAGGAGCCTTCGTCAATATCACCGTCCAGGATTCCGAATATCGGGTGTTGACGAAAACGGTTCCGAACGGAAGGCTGCAGATCGCATACAACCTGGAGCCGGAGCGGAACGTGCTGCACAATCTGCTGTTTCTGATCGGAACGGGCAGCCTTGTCAGCCTGTTGATCGCCGTCATGACGGGGTTGTTTCTGGCAAGCCGCGCGCTTGTGCCGATTCAGAAGGCTTGGGAGCAGCAGCAGCAGTTCGTCTCGGACGCCTCACACGAGCTGCGTACGCCGTTATCCGTGCTGCAGCTTCACTTGGAGCGTCTATTCCGGCATCCGGAGCGAACGGTCGAACAGGAAAGCGCGAAAATCGCCGTGATGATCGATGAAACAAAGCGCATGAGCAAGATGGTCGGAGACTTGCTGACGCTCGCCCGTTCCGATTCACACCAGTTCCAGCTTCAATATACCAAGGTGGAGCTGGCCGGCATGATTGTTAAGGTCGCGAACGAGTTCGAGGACTTGTGCCGACTGAAAGGCATCCGCTTGCGAACGTATACGCCCGAGGCTTTGTCCATGACGGGAGATCCGGATTATTTGCATCAGTTGCTGGTCATTGTTCTGGATAATGCGTTGAAATATACACACGAAGGCTCGATAAGCATCCGGACGGAGACGGACGGCAGCTACGTCACCATCGAAATTGCGGATACGGGTATCGGCATCAAGAAGGAAGATTTGCCACATGTGTTCGATCGTTTCTACAGAGCGGATAAGGCGCGCAGGCGGTCGGACGGCGGAGTAGGTCTCGGCTTATCGATTGCGAAGTGGATTGTGGAAGCCCATCACGGCTCCATCCGTGCGGAAAGCAATGAGGGTCAAGGCACGGTCATTCAAATGCGGTTTCCCTGCGAATGGAATCCGAAGCTGCTGAAGAAGAGACGCCGGATTTTTCAATCCTGAAAAATCCGGGGTCTTTTTTTTGCATTTTTTTCAGGCTAAACTAAGCTATTCTTAAGCTTTTCAAATTTTATTTTAATAATCTTCTGATTTAATAATCACAGGGAAACGAATTTGAGAAGTTTTATCGGGAGGTACATCGCCAGTGAACAAGAAGAAAACCCTAATCATTGTAGTGGCTGCACTGCTCGTCGCAGGGGGAGGGACAGCGGTTTATTTCACCCAAGGCGCCAAAACGACGAAGCCCGGAGCGACAGCCGGGCAACAAACCGTCAAAGTAACCAGGGGCAATCTTCAGGCTACGATTACCGGCACCTCTCAGCTGGCCGCGGAGCAATTGCAGATGATCACTCCGCCCAAGGAAGGGATGATCAAAACGATCAACCTGGCGCGGAATCAAACCGTTAAGCAAGGAGACCTGCTGCTGGAGCTCACCGATACGAATCTGGTCGAGAAATTGGACAGCGCCAAGATTACTTTGAATCAATACCAGACGGATTTGCAGGATCTTCAAGAGCAGCTGCGGGCGCTGAAGACGACGGCGCCGACGAGCGGAAAGCTGATTTTGGCCGCCAATATCAGCGAAGGCGCCGGCGTTTCCAAAACGACGAAAATCGCGACGATAGCGGATACCGGAACGTTAACGGTCACGCTGCCGTTCATCCAGGAGGAAGCGGCGCAGGCTCGGGCCGGCGATAAGGTGGAATTAACGATCGATGGATTTCTGCTGACCAAGTCGGGCACGATCGAATCGATTTCGACCGGGAACAAGGCGGATTCGAAAGGAAACCGGATCAGCGATGTGAAGATTCGAGTGGATAACGACGGGACGTTGGATGCGGATCTTAACGTTCAAGGCTCTATGTCCGTGAATGGATTGAAGGTCGAGTCGACGGCCGCAGGCAAGCTTCAATACAAAACGACCACGACCGTATTCGCAGGCGTTACGGGGACGATCGGCAAGCTGGAGATTACGGAAAACCGCAGCGTACGCGCCGGGGAGTTGATTGCCACGATCGTGAACGACAGCTTGTCCAAAGATATAGCGACGAAACAACAGCAAATCGAGCAGCAAACGAAGACGATTCAGGATTTGGAGGATCAGCTCGCGAATTTGAAAGTATACGCGCCGTTCGACGGCGTGTTCTCTACGGATTTTGCAGATACCAAAACGAATGTGCTCGCTTCTTACCGCGTCGGATCGACCATTAAAAGCGATGTTAAATTGGGCGCGGTCGCAAGCCTGAACACCTTGCAGCTGGCGATTAGCGTGGATGAGTTGGATCTGCCTTCCGTCAAGGTCGGGCAGCAGGCGAAGGTGCGTGTCGATGCCATTCCGGGCAAAACGTTCGATGCGGAAGTGACGCAAGTATCGACCGTCGGCACGACTACCAACGGCGTCAGTACATACAGCGTCATTCTGAGTATGAAGAGCAGTCCGGAGCTTAAATACGGCATGACCGCGAGTGCGGACATTATTATCACCGACAAGAAAGACGTGCTCCTGCTGCCGACGCAAGCGGTTCAAGTGAGAAATGGGCGGCATACAGTCTCGATTCAGAAAGCGGACGGCACTCTAGAGCGGAAGGAAGTCAAGGTAGGCGCGAACGACAGCAGCCATGTCGAGATTACCGAAGGCTTGGCCGAAGGCGATCAAGTCGTGCTAGCCGGATCGACCAGAGCGAACAATTTAACCCCGCAGCAAATCGAGCAAATGCGCAACCAATTCCAACAAGGCGCTTCACAATTCGGAGGCTCCGGAGGAAACCAGGGCGGCTTCCAGGGCGGAGGTTTTCCAGGCGGAGGCGGAGGCGGCTTTGGCGGCGGTGGAGGCGGCAACAACAGATAATGCCGGAGAGAGAGGCGAAGCGGTTATGAGCTTGATTGTATTGAAGGATATCGTCAAACAATTCAAACGGGGAACGGAGGATTTGACCATACTGAAGAGCGTTTCCCTCTCCGTCGAACAGGGGGAGTTTATCGCCATCGTAGGTCCCAGCGGCTCCGGCAAATCAACCTTGATGAATACGATCGGGCTGCTTGACGTCCCGACATCCGGCTCCTACGTGTTGGACGGCGTCGTGACGGAGAAGCTGAAGGACGATCAATTGGCGGAAGTGAGGAACAAAAAGATCGGCTTTATTTTCCAGCAATTTAATTTGCTGCCGAGATTAACCGCCATTGAAAATGTCGAACTGCCGATGATATATGCCGGTTTTTCCAAGAAAGAGAGAAGAGAGCGCGGCATGCACATGCTGGAAACGCTCGGAATGGGCCAGCGTTCGCATCACCGGCCGAGCGAATTGTCGGGCGGACAGCAGCAGCGGGTAGCGATCGCGCGGGCGCTCGCAATCGGGCCGGCCATTCTGCTTGCCGATGAGCCGACCGGCGCGCTGGACTCGACCACCGGCCAGGAAGTGCTGGAGCTGATGATCGAGCTGAACCATGCGGGCAACACGATCATTCTGATTACGCACGATCTTCATATCGCAGAGAATGCCAAACGCGTTGTAACGATCCGGGACGGGCACATTGTCAGCGATCAACGCAATGCTGCGCCCACTCACCGGGCGGTAGCGGAGGTATTGCGATGAGAGTATCGGAACTCATCTCCATGGCGCTCAAAACGGTAACGGCCAGCTGGATGCGAACGCTGCTTACGATGCTGGGCGTTATTATCGGCGTAGCGTCGGTCGTTACGCTAGTCTCCATCGGACGCGGAACTACGGCTGCCATCGAAAAACAATATGAAAATCTCGGAACGAATCTCATCACCGTAAACATTATGGGTCAGGGACGCGCGAACAGCCTGAACTACGACGAAGTGATGCAGTTCGAGCAATTCAAGGAATTCAATTACTTGGCTCCTACCGTCACTTCCTCGGGCGTGAACATCAAGTATGACCGCACGCAGGAGTCCTATAATGTCATCGGGACGAACGACCGCTACTTCTCGATTACGAAATTAAATTTGGCTGCCGGTCGATTGCTCTCGGAATCGGACCAAAGCTTCCGGACCAATGTCGCCGTACTCGGCAGTACGGTTGCAACGGAACTGTTCGAATCGGCGAACCCGATTGGCAAAAAAATTAATATTAAAGGGTACGAGTTTACGGTCATCGGCACGTTAAAGACGAAAGGGACTACGATGGGAACCTCGGTGGACGAATCGATCGTTATCCCGCTGTCAACGGCACAAAGACAGCTGGGCCTTGGCAACATCCGGACGACCTATATCGAAGCGGCCGACAAGGAACAGATGGCGGCGGCACAGAAGACTTTCTCGAATTATTTGACGACCAAGTATAAGAGCGCGAACGGTTTCCGCGTACTGAACCAGGATTCGCTGGTCGAGGCGCGAACGGCTGCGACCAGTTCGTTGACGAGCCAGCTTGTCAGCGTCGCCTGCATTTCCCTGCTGGTCGGCGGGATCGGGATCATGAATATCATGCTCGTAACGGTTACGGAACGAACGAGAGAGATCGGGATCCGGAAATCGATCGGCGCCAAGCGCAAAAACATTCTGATGCAATTTCTGGTCGAAGCCGTCGTCATTAGCGGATTGGGCGGTTTGATCGGGCTGGTTCTGGGGATCGGCATTTCGCTGGCCTGGCCCTACATCAACAAGAATCAAATGACCGTCATTTCATGGGACATCAGCATTTATGCCTTTTTATTTTCCGTTGCAGTTGGCATCCTGTTCGGCATTTATCCGGCGAATAAAGCATCCAAGCTGCGTCCGATCGACGCCTTGCGTACGGATTGACTCCCATTTTTTGGCAAAAGCTCTAAGGAGGCTACAACATTGAATAAAGAACAAAAATTCAATCGACCGCACCGCGTGAAATATCCGCTGATCGCCTGGGCGCTGATCGTGGCTTGCCTGCTGTTATATACCTTGAATCCGGGTGTATCGTTTGCAGGCAAAGAGGGCGTATTTATTAACAACTCGGTCTATTTCACATTGGAAGAAGTCTCGTTAGCGAAGGGAACGGACAGTCAAACGATCCAGTTCCGGGTTCAGTTGAACAACGCCGGCGGTTCCGCGGTTGACTTTAACAACTATGGCGTCCAGGTGACGACAACGGACGGAAAAAGCTATTATGCGCAGCTGAGCGAAAAGGCGGACGCCCTCGTTGCACCTAACTCCGAACGTTCGTTCTCCTTCATTTCCAAGCTGCCCTCGGCCTTAACCGTAGATCAGCTAAAGGTAAGCTTCTTTGACCGCAGTCGGAATCATATGGAGCTGGGCGCGCTTTCCGTTGAAAAAGCGATGTCGGTTCAGCAGAACGATCATCAGTTTGTATTTAATCTTGCGAGCGCAGATTCCACCGTGACCGGCAATACGTTTGTTTCCGTACAAATCGACAAGGCCTTCGCCTATCCGGTAGACGGCAAATGGAACATCACGCTGGACTCGCGAGTGAAAGTATCGGGCGCAAACAGCTGGGATCCGGTCAATATGAATTATGTGCTGCAAGACGGGCAGAGAACGTTCGCTTTGACGGCGAGTAAAGTGGATGAAAGCAAGCTGGACGGATCATCGATCACTCATTTGCTGCTTCATGCTTCGTTGGATGCCGAGCCCGAGCTCGGGAAGGTGAACCTCGGATTGAACAACAAATCGACGGGCAAATCAATCGGAGAAATCGGACTTCAATCCTTGTTCCAATTGGTGCAATTGGGGGAGAAGGCCGCATTTAACGGTCAGGGAAAAGAAGGCTTGTCGGTTGAAGTGACGAAGGCGGAGGAAGTGAGGCAGTCCGGCAAAAGACTGGCGCTGCTTACAGCGGTCGTTCACAACGGCAGCAGCCGTTCGATAGCCAACCCTGATTTGATAGGGCTGCTCGTCTCGAAAGATCAGCAACATTCCGTAACGATGGAAACCATCGTCGGCACCGAGAAATATACGGCTGCCGGCAAGGCGACAACGTATCAGTTTGCGGTAGAGTTGCCTGACGAGCTTGTTTCGAAGGCTTACGAATTTTATTTGTCCGAGAAATCGTCGCAGACGAGCGCAGCCGCCGCTGCGAATACGAACGCAGCCGGCAGCGGACAAGCGGCGGCATCCGGGAACAATTCGGCCGTTACAGGCGCCATTGGCGTTCCGGTCGCGGCTGTGAACCTGGACAACGGTCTTGCTTCGAGCTCTGAGGGAATAACGTCCGGCGCGTACACCTTCGGCACGCCGTTCGTCTTCGAAGCGGACAATAAGACGATCGATTCCGATTTGGAGATGTCTTTAGTTGAAATTAATGCCCACACGAACACGGAGAGCGGCTACCAGTCGGTGATCGCGAAATATAAATTCGTGATCAAAGGGCAGGAGACGCTGGATTTGCCTGAATTTGCGACGGAATTGCAGGATTCGTCCGGCAAATCTTATCCGGGCGTCAAGCAAACGACGACGCTAACCCAGCTGATTCCCGGTTCGGCCTATGTATACAGCTATTCTTATATGCTGCCGCCTGGCGTTACAGGCACATTCAAGCTGAACATCCTGGAAAATACGGCGAGCGCGCTGAAACTTCCGATCTCGTCGGCTCAAGTGGCCGTACGTTCTTCGGATGAGGATAAACCGGAATTGTTCGGAACGAAGCTCGCGATGTATCCATACGAAGTGAATATCAAGCAGTGGGATTTAAGCGGCAATTACAGTAACAGCACCTGGTCGTATAAACTTATCCTTGATTTAAGCATCAAGAAAGAGGCGCAGGTGATCCTTGACGACGCCATGGCGGCGCTCGAATTCGAATTGGCGGATCAGACCGGCCGCAGCCTCGGCAGTACGACCTACTCGCTGCAGGGCGCGAATAAGCTGATCGACGGGCTGCAGACCGTTACGCTGGCGAGCGTAAACAACAACCAGTTCAACTATCCGCTCAGTATCCGCATCTATGAAACGGTTCAGACGCCAAACGGTGCGGCCAAGCGATTGTTAACAACCCTGAAACAATAACCATCGACCGGCGGAACGGCAAGAGCTTGTTCCTGCGGGGGGAAGCACTCCGGAAGGCAAGGAGGATTGAAGCGGCGGGGAGCCGGAGGATGCGTGTAGCGCATCGCTGTAAGATGTGGTATGCTCGTTCTAATGCCTTAGGCATTGGTATGATGAGCTGCTGCAGCATCCATACGATTCCCGCCGCTCGCCGGCCCAAGGAGGAAGGCCCTTTGAACGAGAACTTTATTCGAATCAAAGCGCTGGAAGGCGAACTTAAATTATCCCACAAGAAGCGTGATTTCGGGTTGACGGTCTCAACAAAAGAACTGATCTATCAGAAGCCGCACGCCAATTACCATATCCGCTTGGAAGACATTATCAGCATTACCCCGTTCGAACTGCCCGTCGGCACCAAGCCGATGCGGATCAAGCGGGAAAGCTCCAGCGTAAGCGAGACGGTCAACATGCAGACGGGCATGCAGCATTACCGTATTCATGTCAAGGATGCCGTTGTGCATAACCGAAGCGGAATGTTCAGCCTTGGCACGGCACAGTTCATCCTTCCGGTCTTGAACGATTTGCTGCTGGCGATCTCCAAATATGGCGGGCTCGACGCCGTGACTTGAATGAAGTAAGGACCGACTGAAGAGTTTATCTTCGGTCGGTCCTCTTTTTGCAAGTAACAAACGCCTGTTCAGTGCGGCGCGTCGGTCGTTTCATTGGATAGCTTAAGCTTCTCCAGCAGCTTGAAGAACAGGCTGAGCAGGATGGCGAGCACCGTTGCAAGCGCCATGCCTTTCAAGCTGAAGCTGCCGATGGTCACGGTCGCGCCGCTAAGTCCGACGACGAGCACGATGCTGGTCAGGATCAGATTGGATGTCTTCGAATAGTCGACCTTCGTTTCCACCAGCATCCGGATGCCGGAAGCGGCAATGACACCGAACAGGAGCAGCGATACGCCGCCCATGACAGGCGAAGGGATCGTGCTGATGAAGGCGGCCAGCTTACCGAAGAAAGACAGCACAATCGCGATGACGGCGGCGCCGCCGATGACCC
Organism: Paenibacillus sp. EPM92; assembly: GCF_016586185.1. Classification (NCBI taxonomy): domain Bacteria; kingdom Bacillati; phylum Bacillota; class Bacilli; order Caryophanales; family Paenibacillaceae; genus Paenibacillus; species Paenibacillus sp. EPM92. Next base: position 117,207 of record NZ_BCPS01000076.1, on the reverse strand, counting down.
AGACGGAATAGACGCGTGTTATCGCCATGACGCCGATATTTTCACCGTACGTCGTATTCGGGGTGGAGCCGACAAAACCCGAAATAACCGTCGAAATGCCGTTTCCAAGCAGAGAGCGGTCCAGTCCCGGATCTTTCGACAAATTGCGGCCGACGATATTTCCCGTTACGATCAAGTGTCCGATATGCTCGGCGATGACGACGAGCGCCGCCGGCGCGATGATCGTGATGGCGGACAGCTCGAACTGCGGCGCGTAGAACGTCGGCACCGTGAAGGTCCGGGCGGCGATGACCGGGTCCAGATTAACGAAGCCGAGCCCGTAAGCAAGGGCATAACCGCACACAATCGCGATAAGGATCGGAATGATTTTGAAGAAGCCGCGGAAAAGCACGTTCCCGACGATCGTAATCAGCAGCGTGACGGTCGAGATCAGCACGGCATCCGGGTCTATACGCCAATCGGCGCCGGCAGCCGCCGGCTTGATGTACCCGGCCATTTCCGCGGCGACGGGCACAAGCTCAAGCCCGATGACGGCGACGATCGCGCCCATGGCCGCCGGCGGGAAAACCACATCGAGCCAACCGGTGCCTACGGCGCGAATAAGAAGCGCGACGAGGATAAAAATAAGACCTGATACGATAAATCCTCCGAGCGCGGCTTGATACGGCATGCCGGAACTTAAGACGGCGAAGACGGGGGACAGGAATGCAAAGCTGGAGCCGAGGTAAGCCGGTATTTTCCCTTTGCACAGCAGCAAGTAAAGCAGCGTGCCGATACCGTTCATCAATAGAATAGTTGCCGGATCGATCTTGAACAACACCGGCACGAGTACGGTGGCGCCGAACATAGCGAACAGATGCTGCAGGCTAAGCGGCAAACTTTGAAGCAGCGGCGGGCGCTCGCCCACCTTCACTTCGCGAATACGAGACAAAATGACGCACCCCTTTGACGAGTAGAATTAATTTAGGCCTGTATGTATCGTCGGCTAATATCATAATCAAATTCCCTTGAAAATACCATTGTTTTTTCTAAATTTTCATCTTTACAATTCGAAGCGTATAATGAAAATTGGCAATTCGATATCGCTCTATCTACGAAGGAGGCATTTCACGATGAACTCGTTTACTTTTCATAACCCGACAAAAATCTTGTTCGGGGCAGGCATGGCCGACCAGCTGGGCCAGCAAGTAGCCGAACTGGGCAGCCAAACCGTGCTGCTGGTTTACGGCGGCGGCAGCATTAAACGAACCGGGCTGTATGACCGGGTGATTAAGCAGCTTCACCAGATCGGCGCGCGAATCGTCGAGCTGCCCGGCGTTGAACCGAACCCGCGGGTATCGACCGTGCGCCGCGGCATCAAGCTGTGCCGCGACGAAGTGGTCGATTTGGTACTCGCGGTCGGCGGCGGCAGTGTGATCGACGCAGCCAAGGCTGTAGCGGTCGGTGTTCCTTACGAAGGGGACGTGTGGGACTTTCTGCTTCGCAAAGCAAAGATTGAAGCGGCGCTTCCCATCGCAACCGTGCTGACGTTATCGGCCACGGGCTCGGAAATGAACGGCGGCGCCGTCATTACCGATTGGGAGCAAAATTTGAAGAAATCGTTCAGCAGCCCGTACGCTTTTCCGAAGTTCTCCATTCTGGATCCGACGTTGACGTACACGGTGCCCGCGAATCAGACGGTGAACGGCATTGTGGACATGATGTCGCACGTGATGGAGCAATACTTCAGCCAGACGACGGATACGCCGCTGCAGGAACGGCTGTGCGAATCGATTCTGCAGACCGTCATTGAGAACGGAGAGAAGGCGCTTCAGGAGCCGGCGCATCCGGAAGCGCGCGCGAACCTGATGCTGTGCGGCACCTACGCGCTGAACGGCGGGATGATCAGCGTCGGCATGCAGGGCGATTGGGCGACGCACGCCATGGAGCATGAAGTTAGCGCGATCTACGATATCGCCCACGCGGAAGGGCTATCGATTATTTTCCCGAACTGGATGAAATACGTATACCGGGATCGGATCGATCGCTTCGTCCAGTTTGCCGTCCGTGTATGGGGCATTGAACCCGAAGGCAAATCGGACGAGGAAATCGCGCTTGCCGGCATTCAGGCGACCCGTGAATATTTTACGCGCATCGGCGCGCCGTCCCGGTTGAGCGACTTGAACATCGGAGAGGAAAGCTTGCCGCGCATGGCGGAGGAGGCTGTACGCTTCGGTCCGATCGGCTATTTCCGGAAGCTGGGCGCGGATGATGTGCTGGCGATATTGCGCATGAGCTTGTAAATGACAGGTACCGGCCATGAACAATAACCAGCGTTCGCATCGTCTTAACCATGCGATATTCATTCTCGTAACGATTTTATATTGGTGTTCGCTTTACGTGTACGTCCCGATTTTGTCGCCGTACTTGGAGCATTTGGGCGCTTCTTATACGATGATGGGGGTCGTGCTTGGCAGTTACGGGCTGATGCAAATCATTCTGCGGCTTCCGCTTGGCATCGCGTCGGATCGGTTGAAACGCCGCAAGCCGTATGTGGTTCTCGGCATGCTGACCGTCACGTTAAGCTGCCTCTGCTTTGCGATGGGCGAACAGCTCGGTTGGGCGCTTGCCGGGCGGATCATGGCCGGTATATCCGCATCGACATGGGTTGCCTTTACGGTCATGTACGCCAGCCTGTACCGGAAAGAGGAGGCGACGCGTGCGATGGGCATGATCAGCCTGCTCACCGCCGCCGGACAGTTGATCGGCATGAGCGTCAGCGGGTTGCTGGTGGAAACCGGCGGTTGGGCGGCCACGTTCTGGGCCGGGACCATCATTGGGCTGGTCGGATTTGCGCTGGCGTTTGCCTTGAAGGAGCCGAAGGGCGAGATGCATCGGGCGCCGATGCGGTATGAGGATTTGTTCGCGGTCATGAAAGACCGGCTGCTGCTGAAAGTGTCGACGCTTTCGATCTTGGCGCACGGCGTCCTCTTTATTACGATGTTCGGGTTTACGCCTTCGTACGCACTTAGTATGGGAGCCGATCAATTCGACTTGACCCTGCTCGTGTTGGCCTTCATGATCCCGCACGCCTTGACGGCCTACTACTCGGGCCGGCTGCTCGCGCCCCGGTTCGGCGCATGGCCGGTTGTGATGACCGGCTTCGTTGTCAGCGCGATATGCTCGGCCGGAACCACGCTCGTACCGGGTTTCGGACTGCTCGTCGCCACGCAAGCGATCAACGGCTGCGTGCAGGGGCTGCATCTGCCGCTGCTGCTCGCTCTGTCGATCGAACATATCCCGGATGAGAAACGAGCGACTGCCATGGGCTTCTATCAGGCGGTCTATGCGATCGGCATGTTCGCAGGCCCTTTTCTGGCAGGAGGCTTGAACGAATGGGGAGGCTTGAAGAGCGGATTTTATTTGGCCGGGGCTCTTGGGCTGACCGCCGCCGTATTGACCCGCGTATGGTTTATGGCGAAGAGCAAACGCTCGGCCGTCCGGCATGTTCGGGAGGAAAGCATGTAACAGCAGCGCATAGCCGCCCAGCCTCCGGCGCAAGCTAGGGTTGAGGTGATGCGCGTTGTTCTTGCTGCTGGCCGCAAGCTCCGTCGCTGCTCCGGCCTTCATGTTTGTCATCCGTTTTCTCGCGCCGCGGGCGTCCATCGCTTTCGACGCGGTCGGGGTTGCAGCGATGTACGGGTTCGGATTGTGTACGGCCCGTGCGGTGTTCGATATTGTCGTGAAAGATACCGTGATGATGACCGAAGTGCATAAAGTGTTCTATGATCCTGTTTTTTTGGGCAGCGGGGCCTATTTAGGCGTGTACGCGCTGTATATCGGCTGGTGGACGCTGTTCCGCCGCTATCGTACCGAAGTTTGAAGAATGCCTCTGTCCTGCCGTGCGGGACGGAGTTTTTTTTAGCTCGGAAACCGTAGCGCAGCAGACAAGATCCGGGCTCCGGTCAGGAGCTTTTCTTAAGATACCGGAAGTATTAGTTTTCAGCGGAGCTGAACACTTGCTGTATCGCAAGAAAAGCTTCCTTAAAAACACGAATGTATCTTCCCCGAAAAGGCTCCGGTCAGGAGCTTTTCTTACATCTCCGCGGAATATGGGCTTCCAAACATGTCAGGCTGCCGGCCTGCCGCAAGGCTCCCTGACGTTCCCTCATGGCTAAATGTATAGCGCAAAGGCTGCCGGTCGTACCCCCATTTTCGGACAAATCCATCTTGAACGCTCGGACGCATAAGCTCTCTTGCTGCTTCGGATGTAATTTATTTCCAGTCCGGATAAGCTGACAGGACGCAGGATTACACCGTCAGACTCCTTTTCATTCTGTATTAGTAGTATTACTATATACTACTAAACAACGTGAAAAATATCTGCGTAAAGTTGAAAAATATCCTTTCTGAAAGCCACTTATCAGAAAAAATGATAATAAAAACACTATTCGTGAAACTTAGAAGCTGTTATACTGATGCAAAGGGATCCTATTCCTTCCATCCAATTGTACGAGGGGGCGTTACTAGCATGGGAGTTCTCCCGAAAACGAATGAGCTCGGTTTCTTTGAGATTCGGCTAGAATCCATCGGCGGGCTTGGGGCTAACCTGGCAGGCAAGATGCTTGCTGAAGCGGGCGTTGTCGGAAGCGGTTTCAACGGTGTCAGCTTTTCTTCCTACGGTTCCGAGAAAAAAGGCTCTCCGGTTAAAGCGCATATTCGATTCTGCGACTTGCAAACGAATATCCGCGATACGACACCGGTGGAACGACCGCACGTGGTCGGCGTATTTCATGAAAATTTATCCAAGACGATTAACGTCGTCAGCGGCATTTACGAGGACAGCGTCGTGCTCGTGAACTCCGGCAAATCTCCTGAAGATTTGAAAGAGAAGATGAACCTCATCGGCGGAACCGTGGCCGTCGTCGATGCTACAGGGATCGCGCTTGAGGAGAAAAACCGCGTCAACATGGCGATGCTTGGCGGATTGTTCCGTCTGTGCGAATTTCTGGATTTCGAACATATGAAGAGCATTATCCGCAAGAGTCTGGAGAAAAAATACCCGGGCGCCGTGGAGCCGGCTTTGCGCACGTTCCAACGCGGTTACGACGAAGTCAGGTTCCAGACGTTCGCGCTGCCCGAGGGCGAGTCGATGCCGGAGCCGAAGCGTTGGGACATTCCGGTATACGGGTACTTGACCCAGCCGATCGGCGGGATGGTTTCCAACCCGGGGAACAGCATTTTGAAAGACTTGAGCATTTCCCGTAACGGGATGATGCCGCATTTTGACGATGAGAAATGCATTCATTGCGCCGCGTGCGACACCGCCTGTCCCGACTTTTGTTTCGTGTGGGATGAGCAGCCGGACAAGAAGGGCAGACCGCAGATGTTCCTGCAGGGCATTGACTATCAATACTGCAAGGGCTGTCTCAAGTGCGTCGTCGCCTGTCCGACGGAAGCGCTGTCATCCAACCGCGAAATGGAAGGCTACGCCGAAGCGAACCGCGTGCCGCATCGCTTTGATTTGGTGAAATAATACAAATTCGGGAGAGGTGAACGAAACAAATGGCTATTGAGATCAATAAAGAAGTGAGTACGGGCACGGTCGAACAGCGGATGGTGTACGAGTCCGGGAACGAGATGGCTGCGTATGCCGCGCACCAGATCAATTATCATGTCATGGGTTATTTTCCGATTTCGCCGTCGACGGAAGTCGCGCAATTCCTCGATCTGATGAAGGCCAACGGCCAACACGACATTAAACTGATCCCGGCCGACGGGGAGCATGGTTCCGCAGGCATTTGTTACGGCGCATCGACCGCGGGGGGCCGCGTATTCAACGCGACGAGCGCCAACGGTTACTTGTACATGCTGGAGCAAATGCCGGTGCAATCCGGTACGCGCTTCCCGATGGTCATGAACCTGGTGTGCCGCTCCGTCTCCGGACCGCTTAACATTCACGGGGATCACTCCGACTTGTACTATGCGCTGAATACGGGCTGGCCGATTCTGATGAGCCGTGATCCGCAAGCCGTATACGATATGAATATCATGGCCATCAAGCTGGCCGAAGACCCTGAAGTGCGCTTGCCGGTCATCGTCGCTTCCGACGGTTATTTCACGTCCCACCAGAAGCGCCGGGTGCAAACCTTCGCTCACAAAGCTGACGTGCATGCGTTCATCGGCGAGCAGCCGCAAAACTTCCCTCACGTGCTGGACCGCAACAACCCGATCACCGTCGGTCCTTACATGAACGAACCGGACTACATCAACAACTGTTACCAGCAGTCCGAAGCGATGTACCGCGCGGGCGAAGTATTTGACCGCATCAGGCAGGAGTACAAAGTGTTGACGGGCCGCGACTACCCGATCCTCGACCTGTACCGGATGGAAGACGCGGAAGTGGCCGTATTCCTGATGAACTCGTCGTCCGAGATCATCAAAGACGTTGTCGACCAGCTTCGCGAGAAGGGCATTAAGGCCGGTTCGATCGCACCGAACATGATTCGTCCGTTCCCGGCCAAGCAAATCGCCGAAGCGTTGAAGAATGTGAAGGCGGTCACGATCGGCGACCGGGCGGATTCGTACGGCGCGCACGGAGGCAACATGTCGCTCGAGATCAGAGCGGCGCTGTACACGGCCGGTTACACTGATACGCTCGTAATCAGCCGCGTTTACGGCCTCGGCGGTAAAGATTTCTATGCCGAAGACGGACACGCGTTGTTCCAACTGGCACTTGAGGCGGTTGAGGCAGGCAAAGTGGCCGTGCCGTTCGATTACTATGGCCATACGGCCGGCGATCCGGCCAAGAAGCCGCAGCGCGTGATCGAGCCGATGAAGTACGAAGATTTGAACACCGGCCTGATCACGGTCAATAAAGACGAAGAGACCGGCCAGCTGAAAGTGAAAGTGCCGCCGATCCGTCAATTGACCAAGAAGCCGAAACGTCTCGCTCCAGGTCACGGGGCCTGTCCGGGCTGCGGAATTTTCTCCGGTCTCGAGCTGTTCTTCAAAGGCATTGAGGGCGATATCGTAGCGCTGTTCCATACCGGCTGCGCGATGGTCGTGACGACCGGTTATCCGTACTCTTCACACAAAGCGACATACATTCATAACTTGTTCCAAAGCGGTGCGGCTACCCTCTCGGGCGTGGTCGAAATGTTCTGGGAACGCAAACGAAGAGGCGAACTCGATCAATATAACCTGCCGGCCGACTTCACCTTCGTCATGATTACCGGCGACGGCGGGATGGATATCGGTATGGGTCCTGCGATCGGCGCGGCGCTCCGCAATCATAAAATGATTATTTTGGAATACGACAACGAAGGATATATGAATACGGGCGCGCAGCTGTCCTACTCGACGCCGCTCGGCCACCGGACGTCCACGTCCAACGTCGGCAAGCATCAAGGCGGGAAGCTGTTCCACCATAAGGATACGCCGCAAATCATGGCGGCCACGAACATCCCTTACGTGTTCACCGGTTCCGAGTCGCTGCCGCAGGATTTGCTGAAGAAAGCGGCAAAAGCTCAATATTACGCCCAGAACGAAGGCCTCGTGTACGGTAAAATCTTAATCACGTGCCCGCTTAACTGGTTGTCCGAGGAGCAAATCGGCCAGACGCTGATCGATGAAGCCGTCAACTCCTGCTTCTTCCCGATGTATGAGATCGAGAACGGCGTGACCACGATCACGTACAATCCGGAAGATAAAAACAAGCGGATTCCGGTTGGCGATTGGTTGAAGAACATGGGCAAGACGAAACACTTGACGAAGCCCGAATATGCCGAAGCGCTGCAATCGTTCGAGAACGAAGTCGAGCGCCGCTGGAGCCGGCTGAAGGCCAGACACGAAAATCCGTATTTGTAAGATCAATCCGGGAGCAAACTCGATATGGGCTTGCGCCCTTTTTTTCCGGCGCAAAGACGCAGGTAAGGGAGGGATTCATCAGATGCCCATTGTGCTTAGACAATCGAACACGGGTGAAATCGCCGCCTGTCTGCAGAAGAACAACTATGATTTGGACTATTACGGCGTCAAGCAATGGGAAACGGAAGAAGAGGCCGAAACGCAGAAGGAATCGTTTCTGCATGCAATCGGCCGTGATGACGCACCGTATTGGCTCGTACTGTCCATCGACGAGAACCGCGTGAAGCTTTGTAACGTTAAATTGAAAAACGATCCGTCACGAATACTGCTGTTAAGCTTGGAAGGCGTGATGACGACCCGGCAGCGTTAAACACGCAGGCGGGTCAGGACGGGAACGGGGAGGGTAACCTATTGAACCAAACGACCCCTTTTAACATATTCGAACAAGCCTCTACCGATCAGGAGCTGCAGCAGTTCCGGCAAACGGTCGTTGAAGGCGGATTTACAGCGTTCCGGCTGTTTCTGGAAGGATTCCGCGACATGCTGAAACGGTTTGAGGATGGTGAAATCGAGCGCGTAAACCGGCTGCTTGCCGCAGCCAGGCAGTTGTTTCCCGAGCCGGGACGGTTCAGCCCTTCTTGGGTGGACATCTGGAACGAGTTCGAGCAGATCGCACAGTTTAAGCAAACCGTGCTGGAATCGATAGTAGGCGACGATCGGGCCGGGGAATGGCAGATTCTCATTGACAATCCGTATACGAATACAGATTTGGCTTGCTACCCGTCCTTAACGTTTCTGGAGGGCGCCTACTTGTACGCGTATTTCCGCTCCGACTTGAAGCAGAACGAATTTATTCGGCTGCAAAAAATTCAAAACGTGATCATGGCGTTCGGCAGCGAACGTTCCGAACCGTCGAAAAAGAAAGCGTAAACCGAACCACCCGAACTACCCGAACCGTCCGGACCATCAACCGGGCGGTTTATCCATGCTTGACGGTCACTCGAATAAAGGAACTTCATCAAGGGGAACCTAGGTGAAAACGCATACGAGCGGAGAAATGTACCCGGATGAAGCGTTCCATTCTTGTGATCGAAGACGAACAACAAATTGCCCGCGTGCTTGAGCTGGAACTGCGGCACGAAGGCTACGAGGTGAAGGTGGCCGGTGACGGCTTATCCGGTTTGGAGCTGGCGCTGGGTCAGACGTGGAGCTTGATTGTGCTGGACGTGATGCTTCCCGGCAGCAGCGGACTCGAAGTGCTGCGCCGCCTGCGTCAGGATGGACGGCTTGTACCCGTCATCCTGCTGACGGCGCGCGATTCGACGCCAGACATCGTAGGCGGCTTTGAGCAGGGAGCTAACGATTATGTGACCAAGCCGTTCGTCATCGAAGAGTTGCTGGCACGGATTCGCAATCTGATCCGAATGACGGAGCCGGCAACAGATGACCAGCAGACGCTGACGGTCGGCGATTTAGTATTGGAGCCGGCCTCCCGGAAGGTCATGCGCGGGGGCCGGCCGATTGAACTGACCCCCACCGAATTCGAGCTGCTGCACTATATGATGAAGCACGCCGGGCAAGTATTGAGCCGCGAGCAAATCATAACCGATGTGTGGGGGTATGAGCATACGGGAGATACGAATATCGTAGATGTGTACGTGCGGTATCTGCGGCTGAAAATCGATAAAGGGCACCGCCCGAAACTGATCCGGACGGCGCGGGGCATCGGTTACGCGTTATCGGTTCCCGACGTATGAGCTTGCGCACTAGGCTCATCCTACTGTCGTCGCTCTGGATTTTACTGATCGTCGTCGTGTTTAACGTATCGTTATATTTTTATATCTCGGCTTCAACGACGCTTAACGAAACGAAGCTGCTCTGGAAGAAAGCGCAGATCATCCTGCGCAATCCGGAAATCCACGATAGCTCCAATTGGACGAAGCCGGAGCTGCTCGAAGATTTCAAAGAACCCGATATGATGGTTCGAATCATTGCGCCCAACCGGGATGTCGTGGCCGGCATATCGACCCATGTGCAGTTGTCCGGGTATCCGGTCGTGTTTCGTTCGAATTATTATACCGACATGGTCAACGATTTCGGATTTCGGATGCTGTTCCTGCAGGTGCCGATTTATGATGATGACCGTCAAATCGGCCAGTTGGAGCTGGGCAAGGCGCTGAACGTCGTCAGCGAATGGATGAAGCAGCTCGGAACCGGGTTAGTAATCGCGACCGGCGGCGTGCTCGCCTTTGCGCTGATCAGCGGGCTCGTCTACACCCAAATTATTATCCGTCCGATCCGGGAATTGCTCGAATCGATGAAGGCGGTTCGGCGCAACCGCACCTTCGTGACGCTCAGCCCCAAGATCACCTCGCAGAAGGACGAGCTCGGCAAGCTCGGTCAAACCTTCAACGAAATGATTGAAGCGCTTCGCGAGCACGACGAGAAGCAGAAGCAATTCGTCGCCGACGCTTCCCACGAGCTGCGTACGCCGCTAACCGTCATTGAGAGCTATACCTCGCTGCTGCACCGCTGGGGAGCGAATGATCCGGCTCTTCGCGAAGAAGCGCTGCAGGCGATACAAGCCGAGACCTCCCGTCTGAAAGGGCTCATTCAGGCTTTGCTGCGGCTGGCCGAGCTGGAGCGTATGGAAGCAGAAATCTCTTTCCAGCCGGTCGAGGCGGTTGCCTTAATGCGTGAGACCGCCGGAAGGTTGAGCGTGGCTTTCGAACGGGATTTGGTCGTGGATGCGGCGGATGAGCGGATTGTTTGCTGGGGAGAACCGGAACCGCTGAAGCAGCTGTTCGTCATCGTACTCGACAATGCAGTCAAGTACAGCCGGCGCCCGGTACGAATCAGGTTGAGCCGGGAGCGCAGCGAGGCTGTCATTGTCGTGAAGGACGAGGGGATCGGCATACCCGAAGCCGACATTCCGCATTTGTTCGAGCGGTTTTACCGGGTGGACAAAATGCGTCACCGCTCCAGCGGAGGGACGGGACTGGGACTTTCGATCGCGAAGCAAATTGTCGAGCGGCATAACGGCAGCATTCGCATCCGAAGCAGGGAAACGCGAGGGACGGAAGTCGAAATCAGGCTGCCGCTCGCGGAAGAATCGTCATGACGCTGGAAGATCTTGCAGCAAGCATAGCCGTATCCGGTATCGATCCGGGTACGGCTCCTATTTTTTTATTGTCGCTTCCTCCCGGGTGTGTCATAATGAAACCTGCATCTTACTTTCCTCGTACTGTAGGAAATAAAGCATCCAAGAAGAGAGTGAAGTGAAGCGCATGGCAATTCGATTATTAACCGATGGCGGCGTCGATTTTCCCGCGGAGTGGGGGGGAACCGACCCGATTCGCACCGTTCCTCTTTATGTGACGTTCGACGGTAAAGAGTTCGATCACTCCTTGGGTTTAAACGTGTTTTACCAGGAAATTAAAACGCATACAAATTTACCCAAAACCGCTAGTCCATCGCCGCAGGATTTTATACGCGCTTTCGAACAATATCCGGATGACGATATCATCCTCATTACCATATCATCCAATATCAGCAGCACGTATCAGCATGCTTCTATGGCGAAATCGATCCTGGAAGAATCCGGCGGCGGAGCCGCCAAGCGGAAAATCGCCGTACTTGATTCCAAGACGGCTTCCATGGGCACAGGCCTGATGTTATACCGGCTTATTCTTGACGTACAGGCAGGCCGTACCTTCGATGAGATCGTAGATAGAGCGCAGCAGCGTGTGCCGGAAACGAAAACGTTCTTTTATCTCGACACGCTGGAGAACGTCATCAAGGGAGGAAGGCTGGACCGGGCTAAAGGGGCCATCGCTTCCGTCCTCAACATCAAGCTCGTGATGCATGCCAGTCCGGAAGGCACCATCGAGGTGACCGATAAAGTGCGCGGGCGCAAAAACGCGCTCAACCGTCTTATTGAAAAGTTCGAAGATATCGGTCACGGTCTGGAGGAGCGCGTTCTCGGAATCGCACACAGCAACTGTCTGGAGGAAGCGATCGCACTGAAGGACCGGATTCTCAAGCGGTATCCGTTCCGGCAAGCGTATGTGACGGAGATGGGCCCGGTGATCGGCACGTATGCCGGCGAAGGCGGACTGCTCGTTTGCTATCATTAATTCATGGATCGATCCGTGTTCGCGTTTGATACGGAAAGGGGCGGCTGGATGGACGGCTGCTCTTTTTCATGGGTACGGATGAACAACCATACGCCGAGCAGCAGCAGCAGTCCCGCCGCCGCCTGACGCGGGCCGATCGCTTCGCCGAGCAGGAAATACGCCAGCAGCGTAGCGCCGACCGGTTCTCCCAGCACGCTCATGGATACCGTCTCCGGCCGCATGTACGTTAACAGCCAATTGAACACATAATGGCCGAATACCGTCGGTACGAGCGCGAGCAGCAGGAACAGCCCCCATTCCCGCGCCGGATAACCGGTTAAGGGAATGCCAAGCGCGAGGTTGTAACCGGCTATACAAACGGCGGCAAACACGAAGACGAAGAAGCTGTATACGAAAGGCGGCATGTGGGCAAGGAGCCGCTTGCCGAGCAGCATGTGAGCCGCCACCGCGGCGGTTCCGAGCAGCGATAACGCATCGCCAAGCAGCGCCGAGCCTGTAAGCCCCCAATCGCCCCAGCCGATCATCAAGGCGCCGAGCATGGCAAGGCCCATGCTCAGGATAGCGGGCCAGCTCGTCTTTTGGCGATATAACAACCAGGCGCCAAGCAGCACGAACACCGGCTCCAGCGAGGTGATAGCGGTGGAGCTGGCCACCGACGTCAGCCGGAGCGAGCCCATCCACAGCAGGAAATGAAGGCCCAGCGCAAGTCCTGAAGCAAACAGCTCCAACCATTCGCGCAGGCGCATCCGACGCACGGACGCCCGGTATGGGAACAGCAGCGGGAGCATCAGGAGCGCCGTTATCGTTAACCGGTACATCGCCGAGACCGAGACAGGTGAATTTGACCAACGGATAAATATAGACGAGAATGAAATCGCCACAATGCCGATGATAAGCAGCAGCGAGATCGGAAATGGAAAAGATTTGGACGGCTTCATATGCATTCGCTCCTCGTATGCATCTTGTTGTCGGATAGTGAGCAAGAGTCCATTATATCACTATATTTGTCAAAGATCACGCCCCTTTGTGCGGCTGCGGATGGACTTTTCCGTTCATTTATGTTAAGAAAGAGTTAAGGCCGGACAAGAAGGACGGACGCATCATTTGAAGGAGGAATCGAGCATGTCCCGGCGATTTGTAATCGAAGCGGTGTTGGTCGCGATTTATGGAGAATTGCTGGCACCGAGTCAGCCCGTCGAGTATTTGATCCCGTACAACACGATCATGGAGCTCTACGAGATGAAAGACAGCCCCGAGCCGGTCATGCCGGAAGCCGACGACGACGCTCACGTGAAGCAGAAAATCGGTGAATTGATCGCCTTTTTTGACGATTCGTTCAATAAGAAGAAGCTGGAGCGTGCGCTGCTGGCGCCTTGGCGTTTAAGCCCGCCGCTGCCGATCAATGACAATGTGACGTTTACCGTCGTCAATGCCATGGAGAACGCCCAATACGGCGAAGCCGTCGATCCGATTGAAACCGAAATTATTCTGACTTCGCTGCGTGAGCAAGCGCCCATCGTGACCGATCAGGTTGAACTCATGGATAAAATCATACAAGCGGAAATTCCGGTTCAAGTATACGATGTTTACGATTTTGATTTCGCCGTTGAGCAGGGGATTACCGCTGATGATTGGATGCAGCCCTAGGCTGGGACCGTAACTGAACCGAATAAGGCAACAACGGATGAATCCCCGGTTTCGGGGATATTTTTTTGAAGGAGGTACACGGTAATTGGACGTCTATATCATTACCGGTTCGTCACGCGGCCTCGGCGAAGCGCTTGCCGAGCGGCTGCTGCTTGAAAATAACCGCGTCGTCGGGGTATCCCGGACGAGCAATGAACGCCTGGCCGAGCTCGCCGGTTCGGTTCCGGGGCGTTTCGATTTCGTGCCGTTCGACCTCGGACGAGCGGATGGCCATTACGAGTGCATGGCGGGTATTATCGATTCGGTCCGGATGGAAACGAACGTCGGAGGCCGATTAACGCTGATCCACAATGCCGGCGTGCTAGGACCGATCGCGCAGCTTAGCCTTGCAGACGAAGCCGAACTGGCCCGCAATGTGCAGGTCAATTTAACGGCGCCGCTGCTGATGACTTCGGCTTTCCTGCGGTTGACGGAGGAGCTGCGGGAGCGAACGGTAAGAACGATCGTGAACATCTCGTCAGGCGCAGCCAAAAAGCCGTATATCGGTTGGAGCGCCTATTGCGCGGCTAAAGCCGGCATGGACATGCTGACCCGATGCGTTGCGGCGGAGCAAGGGGAGGGAGCCCATGCGGCCCGAATCGTATCGATTGCACCCGGGGTCGTCGATACGGCGATGCAGGAGCAAATTCGCGGAACGGATGAAGCCCGATTCCCGTCGAAGCCGCGCTTTGTCGAGCTGAAGCGTACCGGCAAGCTGTTCTCCCCGCAAGAGGCGGCGGATAAGCTGATTCGCGTTGTCCGCAACGGCGATTGGAAGCAAGGCGATATTTTGGATTTGAGAGACCTTTAGTGAAGGAGAACGGAACGGATGTTCGATCCTACGATTTTCGATAATTTGAAAGTAGTGTTGGAAGGGCGCCTGTACGATGTGGATGCGGAAAACCGTATCCGCATCAGCGGACGCGAGGATATCGTCGATCTCGCCGCCATGTCGCGCAAATTCTGTATGCGCTTTGCACGTAACGGCGGCACGTGTCAGGCTGCGGTGACGCTGGCGAGCGGCCTGACCGACTTCGCGGCGGAACGGCGCATTGCCCGGCTTGCCGACAGGCGGCCGGGAGCGGACCTGCTGCTGACGCTCGATCTGCCCCGGGAACGCCGGGCGCACTGTGCGGAGCTGCACGATTATTTAACCCGGCTGTGGGGCGAGGAAGCGGACATTCGCCACGAATTAACCGTGCTGCTGCAGCCGGAGGCGAACGAAGGCCCTTCGGAAGCGCCGGAAACGTATCGGATTCAATTGAAATTCCGTCAGCGCATCGACGAAAGCCACATCGAAGAGCTGGAGCAATGGCTCGATATCGCGGTCATGTGCCTTGTGTACGCGGATGAGGGCAGAAATTTCGTGCAGGGTTAGGGCGGATCGTCTTGGGCACTGCCTGCTATCGGTTGACAAAAAAACGCGTCCGACGCCGCGAATCCGCCAAATGGATCGCGACGCCGGACGCGTCTGCGCATTTACTTGTTACGCGTGACGAATTCGCGAATCATCGCTTCCGTCACATAAACGCGGGTGGGGGATATCCCCTGCTGCGCGTGGCTGTTGATGCGTGCGGTAATCGCATTGATCGCCTCGACGCTGAACGGTTTCCCGGCCGCACAGTCGGCTGCCGCTTGATCGATGGCCCGCTCGCGTGCTTCTTCCAGCTGTAGAAATCGCTCCAGATGGGCGTGCTGCTTAGACGTATGGGCCGTAATGGCTTCATGTACGCTCATGAAGACTGCAACTCCTTCGTTATCATGCATTTCAATAAAATCCATGATACACTATCCCTTATGACGATGACAACAGGCGGAAAAGCGAAATCTTATGAGTATCAACGGACATTGCCCGCGCGAACGGAGCAGGAGCAGGGTCGCTCCGGATCGCGGATAGAGTGAAACGATACACGGAGAGAGGCCGGTAAAGATGAGTAAATCAGAAGAGCGATTCGACATATTCGACGAACGGATGAACCTGGTTGGAACGGCATCCAGGGGCGAAGTGCATGCGCAAGGCTTATGGCATCAGACGTTTCAATGCTGGCTGTGGTACGAGACGGAAGGGGAGGGGTGGCTGCTCTTTCAAGAGCGGCATCCCGGTAAAGATACGTATCCCGGACTGCTCGATATATCGTGCGCCGGTCATTTGCTGGCGGGGGAACGCGTAGAGGACGGCCTGCGGGAGCTGGAAGAAGAACTGGGTGTCGAAGCATCGTTCGATCAGCTGCATAAGTGCGGTATGTATACCGATGAAGCCCTCCTTGCGCCGGACTGCATCGACCGCGAGTTTTGCCACGTATTTGTGTTGAAGAGCGGACGTCCGCTTACGGCCTATAAGCTTCAACCGGACGAAGTGACCGGCTTGTACGCCGTTCGCTTCGCGGATGTCCAGGCTCTAGCGGCAGGCAAGCTGAATCACTTGCGGATCCACGGTGTCCGGCCGGATGATGCAGGGGAGCTGACGGCCGCGCACCGAGTCGTATCCACGGCGGATTTCGTACCGCGTCCGGAAGCGTATTACCGGATGGTGCTCGATGCCGTTCGGGTAATAAACGATGAGAAATGATCATCATTTCCCGGGTAAGCGCAAGAAATGATTTGTTTTTCGATTTTTCAGACATTTTCGACAAATTACCTTCTGTTCATGAAATTTGAGAAACGGGCAATGTCGCAGGCTTTCATCAGGGTTTCATGAAGGCGCCCGGCCGGCTTGCCCGTCTTCGAACACGTGTTTGCTATTCGCCGGATTTGCTCGTTATGGCAAGAACGGCCTGCACGACACCGCCGGCCGGCACATACGTAAGCTCTTGCTTGCGGTTCAGCTCATCGGGCATCGCCATCCAAGGCTCGACGCAGATGAAAGGCTTGTCTTGAATCGACCATAATACGACGTATCGGAACGCCTCGCTGTAGGTCATTTCGACAACTTGCCGGCCTTCGAACGTGAAACCGATCCGCGGTTCCTTCGCATCCAGGAACACGACCGATTCAGGCAGCTGATCCAAATCGATCTCACCTTCGTACGGCTTCTCCCGATGATCGTTGAAATCATAGTAGCGATCCGCATCGATGTCATAGCGGACGGCCTTGCGATCCGCCAGGAAATACGGGTGAAAGCCGGGGTACATCGGCATCGGTTCTGCGGAATGATTGCTGTACTGCTGCTCGATCGTTAAGGTCCCGTTCAGCAGACGGTAGGTGAAGCTCAGCTCGAAATCGAATGGAAACGACGCCAGCGTCTCTTCGTTAGCCCGGAGCGACAGCGTAATATAGACGCCGTTGTCGTCGCCGGTCTTCTCGACGCGCCAAGGGTGGTTCCGTGCGACGCCGTGATTTTTCATCGAATATGGAGTTCCCTTCCATTCGTAACGGTTATCGGTTATGTAGCCGCTAACCGGGAACAGTACCGGAATGCCGCCTCGAATATTGGCGGATGGATCAAGCAGCGTAGCCCGATCCAGGTAAAGCCGCTCGACTCCGGCCGTTCCGTAGCTCGTCACGATGCCTCCCCGTTCCGGGACGATGCGAAACCAGGCGTCGCCGTCCGCTTCCTTTAACTCATAAACTGTATACGTATCTTCGTAGGTTCGAATTGAATAACCGCTCATTTGTTCGCCTCCTCGTTCATTACACTTCGTTATGGTATCATAAACCGGACAAACTGTGCCATTCATTCCCTGCTCATCGCCGCCGCTTCAAGAAGGCTTCACGATGACGGCGTGCATAATATTTTACCCCAAGAAGATACTGGTAATGTATCGATGAATAAAGATGGGGGGATGGACATGTGCGAACGGTTCTCGCTCATGAGCGGGGTTACGGAGTTATTCGATCGGTTCGAGTTGAACGACATCCGCATGTCGCTCCGTCCGCGTTCGGACTATGCTCCGACCCGTACGGTGCCGGTTATCGTGAACGAGCAGGGACAGCGCAAGCTGGAAGGGTACCGCTGGGGGCTGATCCCCTTTTGGGCGAAGGACGCCGTATTAACCAGCGGCGCAGATATTCAGGAAAAACGCGAGTATCGCAAGCTGTTTGCCAAACACCGCTGTGTGTTTCCTTGCGACGGGTTTTATGTATCTGCGGCGGAAGGCAAGCGCCGCCGTTATGTCCGTGTTTCGTTGACGGACCGGAAGACTTTCGGGGTTGCGGGATTTTATGAAATTTGGAAAGACAAGCAGAACGGCGAGTTTCGGACTTGCACCATGATGACGACTGCCGCCAACCGGCTGCTCTACGATTATACGGAGCGGATGCCGGCGATTTTACAGGAACGGGAGCTGAAGGAGTGGCTCGACTCGAAGCGCAACGGCGAGCCTGATTTTTTGCAAAGCCTGTTATCGCCGTTTCCGCCGGAGCGCATGCGCGTGGAGCCGGTAGGTGCGGACGAATGGTCCGGCTCAAGCCCTGACGAAGACAGCGAGGGGGAGATGCCGATGAAGGTAAAAGCGCTGCTTCAGGCATCGCTTAAACGGTAGGCTTGTTCATGTGCCGCGGCGAAAAGGACGGTCGCTTGGGAACGTCTTTTTCGGCCGTTTTCCCGTGCAGGACAGATCATCCGTGCATGAAGCGGCTATGAGACGGGAATGGAACTTGTCAGGTATAGAATCGGTTACCCACGAATACACCTTAAAGCAGATGTGAAGGTCATCTTATATTTAATATTACTAATAATTAATAATATTAATAATTATAAAACGGTGTCCCATCCGCATCCCGCAAGCGATTTTCCAGATTACGCCTCCAAATTTACGATGATGTACGAATCGTATAAGAACCGTCTTGCGCCCGTCTTCCGTTCTGTTTAAAAACCTGCGAATCGGGTTAATGCTGTTAGTAACGAGTATCGCTTAGAAGTAAATGCTTGGAGGGGGTCACGATGGAGAAAACGCTCCGTGCCCGTTATGTACTCAAAAAACCGGTTATTCCAGCCAAAAACGGTATTTTATTCGAGGGGACGGATTTGTCGCTGCGGCGGGATATCGTTATTTTCGTATCCGAGCAGCCGAACCGCGACGAACAACAAGCGTACATGCGTTTGATTCAAGAGGTAGCTCATTTAAATGATACCCGCTTCTTGCATGTGCTCGACGTCGGCTTCGAAGATTTATCGATTTACGCCGTTCTGAAATCGTTCGACGGGGAACCGCTGTTGGCCAGGCTACAACGCCGAGGATTCACCTTGGCCGACGTCGTTGCCATGTCGTTCGAGCTGAGTAAAGGCATGCTAGACGCCTTGGAAAAAGGCATCGCCGGCTTCTCCGTCATGGCGGACAACGTCTGGATCGGAAACGACGGTCACCTTAAAATTATTAACTGCTGGGAAAAAGTGAAGAGCGACGAGCAGGGCGCTCGAGGACTTGCCAGCTTGATCTATCAGCTGTTTATGGGGACGGAATCTATTCCTTCGTCGCTGGAACAGAGGGAGCAGCGTTTGCGTACGGCTCTCGTTGCCACGACGGATGAGCGTAAGGACGCATTGCTCGTTCTTCTCGGACGTGCATGGAGGGGCCAGCATACCTTATCGTCGTTCATCATGCAGTTAGGCCAGCTGTCCGGACAGGCGGCGCCGGATGGGGCAGCCGGGATGCCGGACAAGGAAGAAGAGGTGCGCTTCGCGATCAAACGGGAGCATGCAGCGGTACCGGCCAAGGATGAGCTCGTTCGTTCAACCGTAAAGGATGAGATCGTCGAAGAAGAGGAAGAAGTGGAAGAAGTGGAAGAAGCTAAGAGCGGCGGTTTTTGGAAAAAATCGCTGATCGGCATGGCCTTGTTTACGGTGGCGGCCGTGACCGCGGTCGGCGTGTTTCTATTGTTTATGGAGCTCGGGATCGGCCGGAAGTCTCCGGACTCGCAGCAAACCGCCGCGAAATCGGGCCAGAGCTCCGCTTTGCCGGAGACGCCGTCCGCAGCGAACCCGGTACCCGCGACACCGGCTGAGCCTCAGTCATCGTCGGAGGCGCAACCCGGAGAAGGTCAAGCCGTCACAGCGCCGCAGCTGGTCGGTCTAAGCAAAGAAGAAGCGGAGAAACAGGCGCTGGCTGCCGGTCTTCGGTACCAGTTTTATTTGGAGAAAAACCCGCATTCGGCAAATACGGTGTTTCGTCAAAGTCCTGCGCCGGGCACTCCGCTCCAGAAAGGCGACAATGTATCGTTCTGGGTAAGCAAAGGGCCTTAAGCAGACGAAGAAGGACGGGAATTCCGGGCGTCAAGACGCACCGGATATCCCGTCCTTCTTCTCTTTGTCGATCGCTTCAGACATTGTTTTATCGGTTAGATGGGCGTAAATTTGTGTCGTTTCGGGCGAGGCGTGACCGAGCTGCTCCTGCGTTTTGTACAGATCGTTGCGCAAGTAATAGTCCGTCGCGAACGAATGGCGCAGTTTATGAACCGATAAGTAAGGTTTGCCGAATCTTTTGGCATATTTGATCACCATTTCCTGAATCGCCCGTTTGGTCATACGCTCGCCTTCCTGTCTGCCGTTAGCCAAAGCAAGGAAGAGCGCCTTCTCGCGTTTCGGCGCTTTGTAGACAGAGCTGCGAAGCTCCAAATAACAGGCCAGATCATCTACCGCGTCCTGCCGGAAATAGACGGGCGTTTTGAACGTCTCGTCGTTCTTGCCTTTGCGGAACGCATAAATAAGCTTCTTCTTCAAATCGACGTCCTCGACGTTCAGGTTAACGACCTCCGACACGCGCAGTCCGGAGTTGAGGATGAGGCTCACGAGACAGGCATCGCGTGTTTTATTGATCTCGTAAGCATAGGTCGCCTGCTTGTTCGATGCCACGTCTTGGCCGTAGCCCGTCTTCACATAGTCGATAAACTCGGCGATCTCCGCCTCCTGCAGCAGCTTGCCTTCGAGCTTGGCCGCCGAGTCTTTCGGTTTATGCGTCCGTTTAATTTCCACCTTCGCCATGACATTGCGCTTGAGCAGCGGGTAGAAATTCTCGTCCTCGGCGATTTGACTCAAATAATGAAACAACGAGCGCAGCGAGGACAGCTTGCGGGAAATGGTCGTTTTCGAATTGGCGTTCGTTTTGCGCATGGCGAGGAACATCTTGTAATGATCGATGCTCTCCATATGCAGCCGCTCGAGATCGAGGAGCGGCACATCTTTCATTTGTCCGGCCGTACTCAACCCTTCGGCGAGCAGCCAGCCGAAGAATGTCTCGTAATCCCTCACATATTCGAGCAGGGAAGAGGGAGACAAGTCGGGCAGTTTATAATTAATGAATTTCTCCACGTACCAGGGCATCAGCGGGATTTTTTTCTCCAGCTCCAAACGGTCTTTGACTTTGATTACGTTCATCGGGCCACGCTCCTTAACTGCCTGTATTCAGCAATTAGTTAACATAATTATAATTATGTATTGTTTTGTTGGTTGACAGCTGCTTGAACCGATCGCTGTACCCGTTATTTTATCACAATTGCAGGAAATCGGTTAGATATGGGGGTTGAATTCACAGGCAGGTTCGTGTACATTAAGGCTAGTCTTACACAAGTGCATATTGTGGGAACAGGTGCTTCAACTTCAGGTTGAAGCTTAATAGGGAAGTTCGGTGCAAATCCGATGCGGTCCCGCCACTGTAACAGCGTAGTTCGCAGCCACGAAGCCACTGATTCGCAACCGGATCGGGAAGGCAGCTTGCGGGCGTCGATGCTGGTAGCCAGGAGACCTGCCTGTTCTGACGACACTGATATACCTACGGACGATAGGGAGGTGTTAGGAAGCTGCTGCGATCGGTTTTCGTACGGAGGGTGAATGGCCCCTTTCGTTCCGAAAGTTTATCAGGATAAGAAGCATTTCTAACCGTCTACGGTTGGGAATGCTTTTTTTGTTGCACAAATTCATGGGAGGGGATTAAATGAAATCATCCAAAGTCTTGTCAATGATCGCGGTTATCATCGGATTTATCGTTTATTTTGTCGTGAACGAGCCGCAATCTGCTAATGCGATGCACATCATGGAGGGATTCTTGCCGCCAGGATGGGCGATCTTCTGGTGGGCGGTGTTTATCCCGTTCTTCGCGCTCGGCGTCCGCGCCATTGCCCGGATCACGAAGACGTCGCCGGAATTGAAGCTGCTGCTCGGTCTGGCGGCTGCGTTCACGTTCGTACTGTCCGCCTTGAAGCTTCCTTCGGTTACAGGCAGCAGCTCTCATCCGACCGGAACCGGTCTCGGCACCGTGATGTTCGGGCCGCTGCCGATGAGCGTGCTCGGTTCGATCGTTCTGCTGTTCCAGGCTTTGCTGCTCGCACACGGGGGATTGACGACGCTGGGAGCCAATGCGTTTGCGATGGCGGTTGCCGGCCCGATCGTCGGGTTCTTCGCCTACAAATTCATGGTGAAGACGACGGGTAAAGAAGTGTGGGCCGTCTTCACGGCAGCCGCTCTAGCCGATTTGTCGACGTATTTGGTAACTTCCGTGCAGCTGGCTCTGGCGTTCCCTGCTGCAGAAGGGGGCGTTGCCGCCTCGTTCATGAAATTTTCGGGTATTTTCGCCATCACGCAAGTACCGCTTGCGATTAGCGAAGGACTGTTGACTGTGCTTGTCTGGAACTGGCTGCGGTTGCACCATGCGGAAGCTTTGTCGGTTGTGCGGCATACAACGAAAGGAGTCGATCATTCATGACCAAAAGGATGAAAAACGGGCTGCTTATCGCCGGCGTCGTGCTGCTGAGCACGCTTCCGCTGCTTCTTGTCGACGGAGAATTCGGGGGAGCCGACGGGGCGGCCGAGGATATGATCCGCCAGCTGTCGCCGGCCTACGAGCCTTGGTTTGCTCCGCTGCTGGAGCCGCCTGCGGAAACCGAGAGCATGCTGTTCGCTTTGCAGGCCGCCGTCGGCGCTGCCGTGATCGGGTATACGGTCGGGCTTTATAAAGGAAAAGCCGCGAAATCTAAAAACCGATGATCCATACGATCGATAGCTTGTCGTATACCAATAAGCTGCGGCACGTTTCCCCGATGTGGAAATGCGGATTTGCGGCCGTGCTGCTGACGCTTGCGTATACGGCGCAGCCTGTGGTTCAGGCTGTGATCTTCTGTTGGATGCTGGTCTGGACGGTCGGTTACGCGGGTATCCCGTTAAAGACGTACAGCTGGTTGTTCGGCGCATCGTGCTTCTTTTATGTGACCAGCTTGCCGGCGTGGGTAATCGAGGCGGCTTCGTCCGCCGCAAGCGTCCGGCCGGATGCGCTGCTGGCTGTTCCGGTATTTCGCGGGTGGTTGTATATTTCACCGGCGGCCTTGGTTCAGGCGGTGGAAGTGTTCGTGCGGATAGCCGCCTGTGAAGCGTGTTTGCTGTTCATCGTCTTCACGATTCCGTTCCCGGAATTGATGCAGGTGATGAAGCGGCTTCGCATGCCTCAAGCCGTGCTTGAGCTGATGGTGATTACCTACCGGTTCTTGTTCCACCTTTCGGATGCCGCACAAGGAATGATCGCCGCGCAGCGGGCACGGGGCGGACACGCAGGCTTCTGGCGCACGCTGCGGGACGTCGCGGCCTTGCTCGTACAGCTGTTTGCCAAGACAATGCACCGTTATCGGGGGTTGTCACAGGGTCTTATGTCGCGGGGATTTACCGGAGAGCTTCACTTTATGCCTTACGAACCTAAGCCGATTCCAGGACGTTACGGAGCCGAAGGCATTCTCGGTGCTGCGACGCTCGCGCTGCTCAGTATTTGGCTTCGAGTGGGGGGAGTGTGAGAGGATGAAGCCGATATTGGAAGCTTCAGATGTCACGTTCACGTACCCGGGCGCTCAAACGCCCTCTCTGCGTCAGCTGAATATACGTATACCTGAAGGAAAACGCACGGCAATTTGCGGACCTAACGGCTCGGGCAAATCTACGTTCTTCCTGCATGCCGTCGGTATTCACCGTCCGAAGTCCGGAACGATGCTTTGGAAGGATGCGCCTTACGTTTATAAGAACGAAGACCTGCAGCGGCTTCGCCGGCAAGTCGGTCTTGTGTTTCAAGACCCGGAGCAGCAGTTGATCTTACATACGACTTACGAGGACGTATCGTACGGGCTGCGCAACGCCCGTCTGGAGGAGCAGGAAATACGCCGGCGCACCGAACGCATGCTGGATGTGATGGGGCTTACGCCATGGGCGGAGACTCCGCTTCATCAATTGAGTCTGGGTCTAAAAAAACGCGTCGCCTTAGCCGGCGTGCTCGTGCTTGAGCCTGAGCTGCTGCTGCTGGACGAGCCGACAGCCTATCTGGATCGTCGTTCGGAGCATCGGCTGGTGGAGGAGTTAAACCGGATTCATGGACAAGGGATCACCGTGGCGATGGCCACCCATGATTTGAACATGGCCTATGCGTGGGCCGATTGGATCCTCGTCATGTACGAAGGAGCGTGCGTCATGGAAGGTACGCCGGAGCACGTGTTCACGGAAGCCGACGTGCTGGCCGCTTACGGATTGGAGCTGCCGGCGCTCGTTGAGCTGTGGAAGGCGCTGCCCGCTGACAGAAGACTCGGTGCCAAGCCTCCGAGGGACATCGCCGCATGGAAGGCGATGCAGGAGACGTGGCGCTGAGCCTGGTCTTGCGCTAGAGGGTCGTCGAACCGTTAGGGGCGGCGGCCCTTTGTCGTTATGAGATGAGGAGATTAACGTTTGCTCTTCTTGCGCTGTGCGATTTCTTCCGTGACGATATAAGCGAGCTCGTCGTTGCCAAACAACGAGAGTACGCCGAGCAGCGTCTCATCCCCAATCTCCTCCGATTCTTCCTTGGGCACCGTTAATTCGACCGCTTGTCGGAGCGCTTCATTGCCTTCTTGCTGCGGATACGCGCGCAAGTAAATATCGAAAGGGTCCAGATTGTGATTGACGCACCACTGCGCGAATACGAGGATCATCATTTGTTCGTCGCGCTGATAATTGCGGATGATTTGCTCTTCCAATTCTTTGCGGCTCATTGAAAAATCTCCTTCTGGCGGGTAATATGGATCATTATAACGAAAGTTCGGGTGAGTTCACAATGATCATGAATGAAAAGATAAAAGCGTCCGAAGTTCAATTGACCGGTATCAACGGCGAGGAGCTGGGGATCGTCCCCACCTCGGAAGCGCTCGCTTTAGCCCGCAAGCTGAAGGTCGATTTAGTATGCACTTCGCTGATGAGCAGCCCGCCGCCCTGCAAGCTAATCGGCAAGGGAGCGGCCAAACAGGAAGAGCAACAAGCCCGCAAACGCGAACGGGAGCCGAAATTCAAGGAAATCCGTCTAACTGCGCACATCGAAGAGCATGACTTCGACACGAAGAAGCAGCAGGCGGAACGCATCCTGAAATCCGGCGATGCCGTGCTGGCGGTCGTTCGTCTTCAAGGAAAGGAAGGTCCGAAAGCGAAGGAGCTGCTGCAGTCGCTGCTGCAGGAATTGAAGCCGTACGGACGCCCCAAAACCGGGATTCAGCTGAGCGGCAAGCAAGCTGCGGTACAAATCGACCCGATACTGTAGGGGCGATTCTTTTTGAAATATAGTATACATAATATATATTACGTAATCTAATTTGCGAGTTATCGGTTTGTTTCCATTAAGTTAAGTTCGGAACACGGAAATGAATAGGATCATGGATACATAGAATGATACCAAGCACGCAATAAGATCTTAGTGTTTGGTGGAGGTTCTGGTCTTGGACAAAATGATACCTAAAACGATACAGGCGTATGAGTACGTGAAGAGCGGCTTGAAAACGGGGAAGTGGTTGTTTGGCGATGAATTATTGGTCATGGATATTTCGAAAGAAATGAATTTTTCACGAAGACCGGTCATTGATGCCTTGAAGAAACTGGAGATGGAGCGTTTTGTAGAAATCATCCCGCAAACGGGCTGCCGCGTCGTCAATTGTACCAAAGAGCAGATGGTTAACCATTTTCAAATCGGAATGTGTCTGGAAGGACTTGCAGCCGGACTGGCCGCACGAAGAAGAGAAGATACAGAGGTTCAAGAGCTGATCGCGATTAACGAATCATTGAAGAGCATCATAACGACAACGCCGTTTTCGTATGAACATTATTTTGCTGAAAATAGGAAATTGCATGAAGCGATTTTGAGAATGGCCCGCTCGGAGGAACTGCTGCAGTTCACGAAGAGCATGTGGGATTTGAACGATTTTTATTTGGTCAATTCCTTCCAATTCAAAACCCATCTTGCTCAAAGTATCTCGGAGCACGATGTCATTATTGCCAAAATCAAAAACAAAGACGAGAAGGGAGCGCGATTTGCGATGGAAGAACATATTATCGAGTTTGCCGGATTGTTTAATGACCGATGAAGGAAGTGCGAGGCCGCCCGCAGAGGCATCAGCCTTGTCCCGGAAGGGATACAATTATTCTCGATTCTTACAGCAGGTGACAATCTTGTGCTGGGGATGTATGATAAATATCGTAAGGAACCGGATATCGAAACGAAAGAAGTGTCGTATAATGCTCATGTTCCGCCGCTATACGATGGTCATGTTTGTTTTGTTGATTGTCATTTGGGGATCCGGCATTCCCATCATTAAAATCGGGTTGGAGTATTGCCCGCCCATCTTATTTTCCGGATTGCGCATGTTTCTCGGCGGTCTCCTGATGGCTGTGGTTGCGGCCCTCTGGGGCGGAGCCATCTCGTTCTCCCGGACTTGGCACATTATTGGGATATCGGCTATGTTTAATGTCGTTTTATTTACAGGCCTAATGACGTTCTCCATCGACTATCTGCCTTCCGGTCTAGCCGCGGTGCTTATTTATATGCAGCCTATTCTGGTCGGAATTATTGCAAGGATATGGCTGGGCGAAGCGCTGTCGCCGAAGAAAATTACAGGCTTGCTGCTAGGCTTTATAGGTGTTGTCATGATCAGCGTCTTTAAAGAAGTAAGCGAAGCTTCCTCTCTAACCGGAATTGTTCTCGGTATCACAGCCGCATTCGTGTGGGCGGTGGGCACGGTTTATGTCAAATCGGTGCAAGAGAAGGTTTCCATCCTTTGGCTTGTAGCGGGCCAATTTATTGTTGGCGGACTGGTTCTGCTGTTGGTAGGCCTGTGGGCGGAGTCCTGGTTCGCCATCGCGTGGACGCTTCCTTTCTGGTTCAGCCTTCTATTTACCGCCATCATCGGGGTTGCGTTCGCGTGGGTGTTATGGTTTGTCCTCATTCACGAGGGCCAGGCCAGCAGCGTTTCCTCCTATACCTTTGCGGTTCCTTTGATTTCCATTTTGCTAGGCACGATTCTGCTGAATGAAAAGGTTACATTATCTTTATTTATCGGTTCCGTTTTGATCGGTTTGGGTATTTATCTAGTCAATCGTCAAGCCGCTGAGAGCAGTGAGATCAGCGGCAACATGCGTGAGCTGTAAAAGGGTCCGTTAGAAAGCCTGCTCGAATAAAAATGAACCGTGGGAGCGTTAATTCCACGGTTCATTTTCATATTCCGGACGAGCTACCAAGGCCAGCAGGGGGATTGGCCGTTTTACTTAACGAATAGCAAGGAAATTTGCGGCAATAGCACAATAACCAAGTAAGCGGCGATCATGCATAGAACGAATGGAATAATGGCTCTATCCAGTTTGGCTATCGGCAAGCCGGATATACTGGAAGCGACGAATAAGTTGACGCCAACCGGAGGCGTCAGCATGCCGATCTCCGCGCCTATGACCATGATCATGCCAAAATGAACAGGATCGACGCCAAGAGGCTGCAAAACCGGCAATAAAATAGGAGCGAGAATAATAATGATGGTGACGGTTTCCATAAATGTGCCGACGATCAATAAAAACAGGGCAATGATGAGCAATAAAACGGTGGGGTTATTCGATAAGCCAATGATCCACTCGCCAAAAACATTCGAAATTTGATAAAGCGTGATGAGCTGTGCAAAGGCCGTGGCCGTACATATAATAATCAACACGGTACCCGCCGTAATTGAACTATGGATCAGGACTTGCGGAAGCTTCTTCCACGTCAGTTCCCGGTAGATCCACATGCCCACGATAAAGCTGTATACCACTGCGATGGCGGCAGATTCTGTCGGGGTAAAAATTCCGGTGTAAATCCCCCCCAATATGAGGACGGGCCCCAATAAACTCCACTTCGCCGACCAACCTGTACGGAGCACGTTCCGGAACGAAAATCCTTGATTAAGGGTACGTACACCTTCTTTCTTGGAAATCCAGCCGACAAGCGCGATTAAAAACACAATAATGACGAGGGCAGGTCCGAAGCCCGCCAGGAACATATCCTTAACGGATGTGTCTGTAGAAATGGCATATAAGATCATCGGAATGGAGGGGGGGATGATGATGCCTAACCCTCCGCCGGTTGCAGAAATGGAGGCGGCTGTCTCTTTCTTATATCCGGCGCTAGTCATGGCGGGTATCATAATCGCTCCGATCGCGGCTACAGTAGCCGGGCTGGATCCGGAGATCGCGGCAAATATGGAGCACGCCAGCACGGTAGCAACGCCCAGCCCGCTTCTAAGATGACCCGTAAAGCTTTGTACAAAATCAATGAGCCTTTGCGATATTCCTCCCGTTTCCATCAAGGCGCCTGACAATATAAACAAGGGAATGGCCAAGATAGGAAAGGAATCCAGAGACGTAAAAGACAATTGTCCCAAAAAGGTTAACGGCACGCCTCCCGCCCATAAGGAAAGAAGAACGGAAATCCCCAGGGCGAAGGCAATTGGAATCCCCAGGAGCAATGTAATGAACAGCGAAATAGCCAGTACCCAGACAGCCTCCATAACTATTCTCCTCCGGTTTGTTCTTTACGGGCAGCCGTTCGATAAATCCTTTGCATAATCCGAAGCGATAGGAGTGCATAACCGAATGGCACGAGGAAATAAACATACCCCATCTTGATCTGAAGGGAAGGCGAATGCTGATCGACAATCATGTTCTCTATGGCAACTTCGCAGCCGATTTTTATCATAACGATGGCAAACAGGAGCCAGATCGCATTCCGCAACAGATCGACTATACGATTCGCCGATTGGGGAAGCAGCGTCGTCAGCAGTTCGACTCGAAAATGCCGGTTGTACTTGACCCCTAAACTGGCCGAAAGATAGACTAACGCGACGAACAAATATCTGGCTAGCTCTTCGGTCCAATCGAGCGGAAGAGTAAGGAAGTATCGGAATATGACTTGTAGAAACAACAGGACTGAAATGACGGATAGGAGGGAGGCGGCCCAAATCTCCTCAAAATAACGGTCAAGCTTACTTAGCCATTTCATATGGACACCCCTCGAAACTTGGATTTATCTGAATGGCTTGGCGGATCGAAGCTTCATTTCACTGCATCCATAATTTTCGGCAGCAAATCTTTACCGATTTTGTCTGCATACTTTTCATTAATGGACTGGACCGCTTTACGGAACCCATCCAACTCTTGCGGCGACAGCTCGGTGATCTTCATTCCATTGTCCTTCAACAGCTGCAAGGCAGCGGTTTCCCTTTCACGATTGATCTTGACCTGTTGTTCGGCTGCGGTCTCGGCCGCTTTACGGATTATCTGTTGGTCCGCTTTACTGAGCGAATCCATAAACTTCTTGCTGGCCATCAGCGGTGCGGGACTATAGGTGTGATTGGTCTTCGTTAAATATTTTTGCACCTCATAAAATTTGGTGGCCGCAATCTGTCCATACGGGTTCTCCTGGGCATCGACCGTTCCTTGCTGAAGAGCGGTAAAGAGCTCTGTGAAGGCCATCGGTGTCGGTTTCGCCCCCAATGCTTTCCACGTGTCGACGGTCAACGGATTCTCCGCTACCCGGACCTTAATATCCAGCAAATCTTTAACCGATTTAATTTCGTGCTTGTTGTTTGTCAAATTGCGGAATCCGAGCTCCATATAACTTAAACCGGCATAGCCCCTGGCCTCGCCGCTGTTCAGAATTTCCATGCCGACCGGGCCATGGAGAAAGCGGTCGACTTGTTGTTCGTCGGCAAATAAAAACGGCAAATCGTACGCCGTAAAGGCCGGGACAAAATTGCCTAATGCCGATGGAGAGATGATGGCGGCCTGAACCGTTCCGATCTGAAGCGCTTCAGCGAGCTCACGGTCGCCGCCCATTTGACCGCTGTGAAAAATTTTGACCTGAATACTATGATTGCTTTCCTGTTCCACCATTTCCTTGAACTTGACCAAGCCTTCATGCAAGGAATGCTGTGAATTCACTGATGTTGCAAGGTTCAATACTTTGGCTTCTTGCTTCGTCCCGCCGGTTTGCGGTATTTGGGAACTTTTGCCGCTGCAGCCGGAGAGGATTAAACCGAGTATGCCCAAAACGCTCATTGACCGAAACCACATGTTCATGTGGACTTCCCCCTTAGAAATGACTTTGGATTGAGAACTGGCGTGCCCGTCTTCGTAATACTCTAGAATCTTAGAGGTTAAAAATCTGAGACTGGACAAAGCACCTATACCCCAAAATGTATTCGCTTACATTTATGATTATGATAAATGCCATGCACTCAAAAAAGACAACATAACTAATATTATGTAACCTATATTTTTCGACGCTGGCTTGATTCAAGGAAATAAATGCTAGTACAATAGAACAAGTTCGATTCAGGAATGGGGAAAGGGTGGCTGCATGAAGCTTCTAACGGTTCAAGACGCAATAGCTAAAGTCAACGCCTGGTTCCATATTCCAGTCACACATGACGTGATCCATAGCGGTATTTACCGCAATTCGGAGCCTAACCAGACGCCCTATTATCGGGTTGAGCTGGAGTGGAATAAACAAGGCGAGCCTGCGCTGGACGACGACGGCTTGGTGAACAAGCAGACGATACGAGCCGAATTGGATGCCGTCTCAGGCCATATGATCGCATTTTACCGCCATGAGTTCAGGAAGAACGGCAAAGACCAGAAGGCAGAAATGGACAATGCCTTATATGCCGTCGTCTTTCCGTACGTTCTTCAATGGATCGGCAAGTTAGGCTTGCCCATTTCGGAATCGGAGCTGGAGTTAAAGAGGAAGCAGGTCATCGACGGCGATCTGTATGAGTTGGATTACGGCAGGCAGTACGCGGGCATTCCTGTGCGTAATTTTGGGACGTTCAACATCAAGCTGGATCAAGCGTTCGGTCTCGTTCATTTATTTTGCAGATGGGATGCTTGCATCTTCGACGATCGCGTAATACCGATAGCGCCGGATGCCTTCAAGCTGCAGTTTGATTCGAAGCAATTGATGCTGTGCTATATGAGGATGCTTTCATCGGAACATCCTTACTATATGTGGAAAGAGGATACGTTCGAGGCCGTCTCGGGACGTCTGGTCAGCGCGGATCGAGGGGAGTTGACCGAAATGATAGATTTGCAGCCAACAAAGCCGCAGCGCCGTCAACCGGTCAAGTTTGTGCATAAACCGATATTTTCCGCGGATCAGTATGAGGCTTTAAGGGTAAGCGATCATGTGACCGAGGTAGATCCTTGTGCGCCGCATCCTTTTTTTCCCGTACTGTCGGATGAAGAGGTGATCAAAGCCAAAGACATCGCCGTCTCCTATTTGCAGCAGCACATGAGCGAAGAAACGTGTCAGTACGCCTTTATTCGCAAGGAAGGACATGAAGTGGCAAGGAGCATGCAGGGAAATCGGCTTCAGGTTGAGATCCAACGCCTGTACAACGGAATACCTGTCATTGGGGGAGCCGTCCGTTTGTTTATAGATCGCGATAGTTGGGAGCTGAACCATGTCATGGACGGCCTGGAATTTTGGAAGATGGCCTCCAATTCTAACATCCTTGCATATAAAGAACCCCGAATTGCAATGGAAGAAGCATGGAGTAAACTGAAAGGAAAAGTCGAATTGAACCTGCATTACAGATTGGAGGAGGGCGTTCCGGCAAACGAAACAAAACGCGCGATCTTGGTCTACACGCTGGATTGCGATTGGATTTGCAATGCCGTTACGGGAGAAGTGACGAAGCTGGCTCTTCCTCGCACTCCTTAAAATGATCACGGCGAGGGCCGTATCCGTTCTCCGGCAGCCTGCATACTATGCGGGCTGTTTGTGTTTTTCCAAGTTCTACATATTTCCATTCAAGCCAGGTCATACTATGGAAAGTCGATCGGTTCAAGCTTATCTTTATCTGGAGGAGGCAGGGCATTGTTCTTCTGGCAAAGATTTAAACATAGAAAACCGGCAAAAAACAATAGGGGAAGCCGCGGTACAAGTTCCCCGTCCGCAGTTTCTGATAAGCCGGAGCTCCAAATGAAGATTCAGACGGAACTGGAGGATACGATTCGCTTGCTGGAATCGCTGCTTGGAGAGAACGAGGATCTCATCATGCGGCGTTTTCATATTTTCGGCGATCACCCGGCCATCCTGATGTATTTCTCCAATATGGCGGATCAAGCGGCAATCAACAGCGAGATTATGAAGTCTCTCATGTATGTGCCATCGCATCTGGAGGGTAAGGAAATTCAACCGGAACGCTTGAAGCATGTGCTGCTTTACGATTCGCTCCACCACAGCAAAGGAACCTTGGAGAGCAAGGTGTCCGTCATTGTTGACGGTGTGCTGCGCGGACAGACCGTTGTAGCCGTACAGGGATTCGATGAGGCCATCTTGCTGGATACGACTAGCGTGACGAAGCGGACGGTCAATCAACCCGAGACGGAGCAGGTCATCCGCGGACCGCGCGAAGGGTTCATTGAGCAGCTTGAAACGAACATCGCGCTTCTGCGTTACCGCTTGCCGACGCCGGACTTTCGTATAAAAATGACAAAAATCGGCCGGATTACGAAGTCACGGGTGGCGATTTGCTACCTTAAAGGAATCGCGAACGACGCTCTCGTCCAGGAAGTTCAGAACCGGCTGGCCGTCATTGACATTGACGGCGTGCTGGATGTGGGCTATTTGGAGCAATTCATCGAGGATAATCATTATTCCCCGTTTCCTCAGGTGCAAAATACGGAGCGGCCCGATAAAGCGGTGGCCAATATGCTGGAGGGCCGCGTCATCATCATGGTGGACGGCTCGCCTTTTGCCTTAATAGCGCCGACGGTATTTAGCCAGTTTTACCAGACGACCGAGGACTACTCGGAGCGGTTTGTCATGGTCAGCTTCATTCGATTGGCCCGGTTGCTCGCGCTTGCATTCTCTTTGATTACACCTTCTTTGTATGTCGCGATTATTTCCTACAACCCGGAGCTGATCCCAACGGAGTTCGCCGTTGCCGTGTCAGGCGGGCGTGCGGGCGTGCCTTTCCCTTCGGTGGTCGAGGTGCTCGTTATGGAGGCGTCGATGGAGGTGTTGAGGGAGGCGACTTTACGACTGCCTCAGCAAATCGGGGGGGCCTTGTCGATTGTCGGCGTTCTTGTCATCGGACAAGCGGCTGTCGCGGCCGGTTTTGTCAGCCCCATCACGGTCGTTACGATTGCGCTCACGACTATCGGCTCCTTCGCGACGCCCGCTTACAATGCGGCTTTGGCGCTTCGCCTGCTGCGGTTTCCGCTTGTGGTTTTGGCCGGGATGTTCGGTCTATACGGCGTTATGGTCGGATTAATACTCATTGCCAATCATATGCTTTCCCTCCGCTCGTTCGGCGTGCCTTACTTGAGCCCGATCGTGCCTGGCAATTTTGAAGGGATGAAGGACACGGCGATGAGGGCTCCGCTGTGGTCAATGAAAAAACGTCCTGCGCTCCTGCATCCGCCCAATCAGAATCGGCTCGGGGATGATGTCAAAGAAAAACTGGATCAACCTTATCACAATACGCTGGATCCGCTAAAAGTCGGGAACGAGAAATGGGGGGAAGCAGATGGAGTATCCACGCCAAGTGACCGTCATTCAAGCGACCGCGGTACTGATTAGCACCATCATCGGTGTTGGCGTACTGCCGCTTCCACTATTTGCGGCTCGTGCCGCCGACACCGGAGCGCCGCTCGTCACGCTGCTCGGTATTTTGCTAGCCTTCACAGGCTTGTGGACCGTGACGAAGCTCGGTATGCGCTTTCCGAATCAATCGATTATTCAATACAGTGAAGTCGTCTTGGGCAGATGGCCGGCATGGCTTGGCAGCATCCTGATCATCGGTTTTTTCTCGCTGCTTACGTCTCTGGCCGCACGCGAATTCGGGGAGGTGGTGATCACTTCCGTATTAAGGAAAACACCGCTTGAGGTTACGGTTATTGTCATGCTGCTGCTCGCGACGCTGTCGTCACGAAACAACCAGACGACCTTTACCTATATTCATCATTTTTATTTGCCGCTGATCGTGTTCCCTTGTATCCTGATCGTGGCGTTATCGCTCAAGAACGCGCAGCTTACCAATCTGCAGCCTCTTTGGGGCAACGAGCCCCACGGCATGCTGTCGGGCATGTTGACGATTGCGGGGTTGTTTCAGGGCTCCTTCATTCATACGATCGTTATTCCAGCCATGCGCCGTCCGGAGAAAGCGATGCAGGCGAGCGTCTGGGGCATGATCATTGCGGGGGGGCTGTATTTCAGTATCGTAACCGCAGCGGTCGGGGTGTTCGGTCCGGAAGAAACGAAGCTGTTGTTATGGCCGACGCTGGAGCTGGCCAAAACCACAGCGCTGCCCGGAAATATTCTTGAACGCTTGGACGCGGCCTTTCTTGCGGTTTGGGTAACCGCGGTTTTTACAACGCTGTTCTCCAGCTACTATTTAACCATCCGCGCGATTAGCAGGCTGTTCCGGCTGCGCGACCAGAAGATGCTCTCCTTATTTATATTGCCCTTCCTGTTTGTGCTGGCCATGATACCACAGAACATCTTGCATATGTACGAGATTATTGTAAGGGTCGGACAGTTCGGATTGTTGATCACGATCGTCTATCCGATGTTCCTGCTGCTGGTCGCGGTAATCCGAAGGAAGAGGGGGGAGATGCATGACCGTATGCCGACAGAGCAAAACGGCTAGCCTGCTGCTCGTCTTCCTGCTGACGATTCCGATGCTCACGGGCTGCTGGGATCGTCAGGAGATTGAGGAGCGGGCCGTCGTGCTTGGCATTGGCATTGATACTGCCGATCCGGAGGAGAAAAAGGTGGACGAGGAAATATCTCACCTGAAAGGACAGATTCATGCTTCGGATACCGGTATGGTGAAGGTTACCGTCCAGATCGCCGTCCCCGGTCGAATACCGCTTGGACCTGGAGAAAGCGGGGGCGGAGGAAAAAGGACGGTTTGGGTCGTGGATGCCGTCGGGTTTACCATCGATGATGCCGTCAATGCTTTACAGCAGCGGGTCTCGCCGCCGTTGTTTTTCGGCCATCTTCGCATCATCGTCGTATCCGAAGCCGTGGCCAGACTCGGCATGCAGAACTTGAACGATTACTTTCGGCGTAATCCGGAAGTGCGCAGATTGAATTGGATGTTCATTTGCAAGCAAGAAGCTTCGGATATTATGTTTGCCTCGCCGCAGCTTGAACGTGTGCCTTCCCTTTATCTCATGACAACAATGGATCAAGCGGTCAAGATGGGACGGTTCCCTAACGATTTTCTAGGCGTTTTCTGGAGTGCTTCTTCTTCCAAGGGGAGAGAGGGATTTTTGCCGTATGTGGAACTGAAGAAGGAACAAAATATACAGATTAGCGGCATGGCCTACTTCAGAGGGGAAAAATTAGTTGGCATCTCCAAACCTATCGAGGTTCCGCTATACATGGGAATCACGGGCCTCAGTCTGGCCGGCGGGCAATCGTTCGTGAGAGTGCCGGGCACCAGGGACTACTTCATGTATCAAGTCAGAAGCCGGAAATCAACGAAGAAAGTACGGATCTTAAACGGGAAGCCCGTCATGAACGTCACGATTTCCCTGGAAGGCAACCTGCTGAGTAAATCGAACGAATCGGTTCAGCTCAGCAATGACGTCATCCATGAAATTGAACAGCAGCTAGAATCGCAGCTGCTGACTGGCTATCAGCGATTCATCGCGGATACCCAGAAGAAAGGCTCCGACATCTTCGGATTCGGCGAATACGTGAGGGCCAAAAATCCGGCCTATTGGAACCAGCATGTGAAGACGAA
The DNA here is from genome assembly GCF_016586185.1 of Paenibacillus sp. EPM92. Lineage (NCBI taxonomy): Bacteria > Bacillati > Bacillota > Bacilli > Caryophanales > Paenibacillaceae > Paenibacillus > Paenibacillus sp. EPM92. Next base: position 81,556 of record NZ_BCPS01000076.1, on the reverse strand, counting down.
GCAAGCCTGGCAAAACGTATACAAGGAACTTCAAGTCGAGGTCAAGGTCAACATCCATGTTCGCCGAATCGGGATGAAGGCTACCTAGCTGCGAGGGACTTTCGTACATCAAAATAAGGGGGAGGTACAATGGCTACGGGCCTTGCGATCGGCTATGAAAATTTTACGATTTTTTTGCTCCTGCTGTCGGGTTGGTTTATTCTGCAATTTGATGTGAAAGGATATGCGCAAGCGAAGATGTGGAAGGAACATAAAGTCGCGCAAATACTCGGATGGTTCAACCTTATTCTAGGCGTGTCCATTCTGGCAGGGCATTGGATATATGAGCGAGTAAAATGATGGATCAGCAGCTCCGACTACAGGGGCTGCCTTTTTTCGTAAGATGGAACCAGAACCGTCATAATGTGCAAATGGCATGAATACACATAGGAAAGCATGCAGCTTATCCGTCATTATCACGATGTTATTGAACATGGCACGAGGGGATGGAGGCCGGAAATGGAATACGCAGATCCAATCATTGCGATCTTGGGAATAGGTACCGCTGTGCCGGGTTATCGCATCGAACAAGCCGAAGCTGCTCAAAGATTAGCTGAAGCATTGAAGGATAGGCCCGACTCTGCGCGCTGGGCAAAGCGAATATTCAAGCAATGCGGAGTGGAAACCCGTTACACTTGTGAACCAAACCTGCTGGAGTCCGCCTCCGATTGCCGTTATTTGCCGCGAACATCCAACAAAGATGTGCCGACGACCGAAGCGCGTATGGAAACCTATAAGCGACAGTCCGTTCCATTGGGACTCCAAGCTGCGAGACTGGCCCTCTCGGATGGAGACATGGACGCTTCGGATATTACCCATCTGATCACGGTCAGCTGCACCGGGCAATTCCTGCCGGGAATGGATACCGCATTAGTCCGCCAGCTGGGACTCGCTCCCACCGTGAACCGGATTGCGCTTCATTTTTTAGGCTGTGCGGCGGGCTTGAAGGCTGTTTGCCTATCCAGGCAAATTGTGGGCGGCCAGCCGTCCGCCAACGTATTAATTGTGTGTGTGGAGTTATGCACGCTGCATATTCAGCCTTCCAGCGAGCGGGAGCACCTATACGCCGCTTCGTTCTTTGGCGACGGAGCATCGGCTTGTATTGTCGGTACCGCCGGACCTCACCATAGATCGATCTTTCGGTTACATGAACCTCATTCCGTCCTGCTGCCGGACTCCTCCGAAGAAATGGTGTGGGAAGTAGGCGATTATGGCTTTGATCTTTATCTTTCCAGCAACATTCCCAAGCTGATAGGCCGTATGATACCGGCAGAAGTAGAGCGTTTTTTGAACGGAGAGATCAAGCCGGATTTATGGGCAATTCATCCCGGCGGCCGGGGGATTGTTGATACGCTGCAAGACAAGTTGGGGCTTACCCATGAGCAAACCCGCTCAAGCCGAACCGTACTTCGCGAGTATGGGAATGTGTCTTCGGCGACCATCTTGTTCGTGCTTAACGAGATGAGACGGGAGCTGCAAGTCCTCGGCTCCGGACCAGCGAACGGGATAGCCCTCGCCTTCGGTCCCGGTCTGACCGCGGAGATGATCAAGTTCGCTTATGTCCCGTCCGCCAGTATCCAGGAACAGCTTGCAGGCGGTGCCTATGTGTAAAGCGCTTCGTCAGCGGACCGAAGAGCCCGAGTTGATGGATGACTTGTCTATGGGGGGGCCCGAGCTTCGCGAAGCCTTGCAGCATCTTCGCGTGCTGAACCGGATCTTCGCCGCCGCCGCGCCTACGCTGTACGGCGTGCGGCGATTATGGACGGAAGCGGGCCAACCGGACCGCTTATCCATCCTGGATATCGGGGCAGGGTCGGGGGATGTCAATAAGCATCTGCTGAGATGGGCGGATGTGAACCGGATCGATCTCAGCGTCACGTTGGTGGATATCACCGAAGAGGCTTGCGAAGAGGCAAGGCTCTTCTTTCATGACGAACCGCGGGTACGGGTCATCAGACGTGATTTGTTTGAGCTGCCGGAGGCAAGTGCGGATGTGACGACGGGGACGCAGTTTGTCCATCATTTTGCGGCAAGCGAGCTGCCCAAGGTTGTAGCAAGCATGTGTAAGGCATCCCGGCTGGGCGTTGTGATCAATGACATTCATCGGCACTGGCTCCCGTGGGCCGCGGTATGGCTTACGGCGCGATTGATTTCCAATAACCGGTATATTCGAAAAGACGGACCGTTGTCCGTAGCCAAAGGGTTTCGTGCGGCGGATTGGAAGGAACTTAAGCATGCGCTGGGCGTATCGGACATGTTCTATGCCTGGAGGCCGTTATTTCGGTATGTAGTCGTCATCGGAACAAGAAGAGCTCATTCCATCGACGGAGTTGAATAGGATGAAGGATCGCATCCGGGATGTAGCGGTTGTTGGCGCGGGGATCGCCGGCAGCAGTTTGGCCAAAGCTTTAGCGGACAGAGGGTGGGATACGGTATTAATCGACCGGCAGCGGTTTCCCCGGCATAAGGTTTGCGGCGAGTTTCTTTCCCCTGAATCCCGACAGATGTTGAACGCGTTTGGGTTGCGCAGCCACGTTGAAGCGCTTGACCCCAGCTTGATTAACCGGACACGCTTAATCTTCAACCAGGGGGATGCCATAGACATTCCTCTGCCCGGCACGGCTCTCGGGGTGAGCCGCCATTCGCTGGACCCGGCTCTCCATCACGCTGCGCTAGGCGCAGGCGTACAGGTGCAGACCGCTGCAGCGGTTAAATCCGTGTATCCCCATGACAGGGGATATTCGTTGGAGACGATACAGGCGGAGGGAAGTATCACCTACCAGGCTCGCGCGGTTATCGCTGCATGGGGTGCCAATCGGCGGGCGGGACTTCCGGGTTACCGCTCGGCCGGTTCAACCAAGCATTCATATATTGGCGTGAAATCCCATTATCGGGGGATCGACATGGAGCAGGTGGTCGAGCTTTATTTTTTCCCCGGAGGTTACCTGGGCATATCGCCCATTGAAGGCGGACTCGTCAACGTTGCGGCCCTGCTGAAACGGCAAGCTTCTCGCAGCGCCGACCCAACGATTGTGGGAATGATTGACGCCGCGGCCCGCGCCAACCCGAAGCTTTACTTAAAGCTGAAGCAAGCCGTTCCAGTCCCCGGTACGCAGGCGGCGGTTGCCCCGGTGAATCTAAACCGCAAGCCGGTTGCCTGGGATTTGATTCCCCATGTAGGCGACGCGGCAGTCATGCTCCCGCCGCTCTGTGGAGACGGCATGTCGATGGCGTTGCGTTCGGCCCGATTGTGTACGCCGCTTGCCGACCGCTATCTGCGCGGGGAAATTTCACTTTCCCGTTGGGAGCGGGAATACACGCAGTCCATTCATCGGGAATTCAAGCGTCCCCTACGGTGGGGACGTTGGCTTCAATGGCTGTTCGACGCACCCGTTCTGCCCCGGCTGCTGCCTGGCTTGGCGCAGCTTCTGCCTGAGCTCGCGTCCGGGTTGGTCCGAGCGACCCGATTAAGAGAAACCGATACCTAGGCATCGCATCAGTTATCGGGAAATCCGCCGTCCAGTCGGACGTAAACCGAGCCATCAGCACAATTTGAGAACAACTGTGTCACGCTATGTAATGCGAAGACCCCTCGAAGGGTACTTCTGGCTTCGTTGTGGACCCAGGCATCGGAAAGGGAAGGGCAGAGGGCGTCAATCGGGGTACACAGGCTTCTTTCTCTTTAAAGCAGGAACATTTGTGCTGCGGCTAAGCGCACAAACGTTCCTGCTTAGTCATGTTGATTAAAGCTTGACCTTCGGCAGCTCCATGATCATTTCGGGGCTTTTTTCTTGCGGGTTTTGACTTGAGCTGCGGCTACGCCCAGTGGACCTGGGCCAATACCCGGGCTTGGGCAAAATTCATCTTTAACCGTAAACGTAAATACATGGTGAGGAACGGGGACGCAATGATGCCGGTTGACGATCTCGATGGGGTGGACGATTTCCACAACCTGCGGGTGGAAAAAATCTTGGAAAATCACTCTAGGCGGGTCAAAAATCTGACTAGCCGGACATTTCGGGCAATGCATTGTACATTCACCTCGTCGGATAAGTTTTCAATACATTACCTGTATATGTGGGACCTACTCCGAGCGCTTGTTCGTTTGTCCAGTATGTGCGGATTTTGTCTCGGTCTCTAAACTTGCCTATTTGATCAAATCGTGTTAGAACAGTTACAATACAGCTAATCGTTTGTACGAATACCGGTTAAGACTACGGTTTAAATAAACAGGAGGGGTCATCCATCATACAGCCTTTGAACCTACAACCTTTGAAGCTTAGCGTATTGGATCTGGTGCCCGTGTTCGGCGGGGCGGATGCCTCGTATGCCCTGGGACAAGCGCTTGAGCTTGCTCAAGCCGCAGAACGGCTCGGCTATACCCGTTACTGGGTCGCCGAGCATCATGACATGCCGGGGCTTGCGTGCACATCCCCGGAAGTGCTGCTGGCGCATATCGGAGCGCGGACGGAACGCATTCGTCTCGGTTCAGGGGCGCTGCTGCTGCCGCATTATAAACCGTTGAAAGTCGTCGAGTCGTTTCACATGCTCGCCAGCCTATACCCGGGGCGCGTGGATCTAGGCCTCGGCCGGGCGCCAGGCGGTTCGGCTCACGTGAGTATGGCGCTGAGCGGCAACTTCCTTGAGAATGTCCGGAAGCTGCCGGAATCGCTGCGCGGAATCACCGAGCTGCTGCAAGGGAACTACGAATGGGAAGGGGAGCCGGTCACCGCCCGGCCGACTCCGCCCGTAACGCCCGAGCCCTGGATGCTGGGAACGAACCGTAAGAGCGCGGCATACGCCGCCGAATTTGGAACGGGCTACGTGTTCGGCCAATTCATGAGCGATTTGGCCGGGGAGGATGTTTTGCCCGCTTACCGGGAAGCTTTCGTTCCTTCCCGCCTATGTCCCGAACCCCGCGCCATCGTTGCCTTAGGTGTCGTTTGTGCCGACACGGAGGACGAGGCGAAGCAGCTCGCGGGGGCGGGCGACGCCTTGTTCCGCAACGAGGGCGACACGCTGGAGCCGTCTCCGCTCGCAGACCGTAAGCTGCTGGTCGGGACGCCGAACGAGGTGAAGGCCCGGCTGGAGCAGTTGTCGCTGTTGTACGGTGTGGATGAATTCATCATCGTCACGATGATTCCGGATTACCGGAAGCGGCTTCGCTCTTATGAACTGCTGGCCGAAGCCTTCTGAAACGCATAAACAAGTGCGTCAGCACCAACAAACGTAGTCGGACTGCTGCGGTACGGTCCGACTACGTTTGTTTGGCTTGCGCCCGCGAGATTAAAATAGCTTTCATCCTTTTGCCCAGTCATCTCGTTATATAAAATGATGAACCGGCCGTCATCAAAAAAATGAAAGCTATGAGGTTGATTACCGATGATTACAATTCGCAATCTTTCCAAACAATACAAGAATGGCGAATGGGCCCTTCAGCACATTAACCTGTCTATCGAAAACGGTATGTTCGGGCTTCTCGGGCCGAACGGCGCAGGCAAGACGACGCTCATGCGCATCCTGGCAACGCTTCTTCATCCGACGGAAGGGGACGTGCTTCTGCATGGAGTTCCGTTGACAGAACCGCATCGGGTCCGCGGCATGCTCGGCTATTTGCCGCAGTACTTTCAAGTGTATCCGCAGTTGACCGCCTTCGAATTTCTCGATTACGTCGGCGTCATGAAGGGGCTGGACGACAAGCGCAAACGGAAAGAAGAAATTGAGCATTTGCTGGAGAAGGTAAACTTGGCCAACAAGGGGAAGTCCAAGGTCAAAACGTTCTCCGGCGGTATGAAGCAGCGTCTTGGCATTGCTCAAGCGCTGCTCGGCAGCCCCAGAGTGCTTATTGTGGATGAACCGACTGCAGGGCTCGACCCGGAGGAACGCGTCCGCTTTCGCAACCTGCTCACCCAATTCAGCATAGACCGCACCGTCCTCTTATCTACGCATATTGTGGCCGATATCGAAACGAGCTGCCGGAAGCTTGCCGTATTGAATCGCGGGGAGGTCGCGTTAACCGGTTCCGTTCACGAATTGGGGGCCTATGCCGAAGGCTCGGTTTGGGAGTTGGAAGTATCTGAGCAGGAATTCGCCGCTTTCTCTCCGTCGCAGATCGTCTCGACAAGCCGTACGGAGCATGGGATCGTATGCCGGGTGGTATCTGCATCATGTCCGGGCCTTTATGCCGCGGCGGTCAAGCCCACGCTTGAAGACGGATACCTGGCGCTGCTCGGAGGTGTGCGCCATGCGTAAATGGAGCCGCCAGCTTCAACTGGAATGCCGGCTGCTGTTCACGAACCGGCTGTTGTGGCCGCTGCCTCCGCTGTTCGGTCTTTGGTTCGCCTATACGTTGACCGCGATTGAGCCGGACGTCTCGCAAAATATATATCTCTATGCCTATGATTTTCACAAGCTGCAGCACACGCTTAGTTTGGGCATAGCCATGTTGATCGGCATGCTGCTGATCCGGAAGGATATAGTCAGGCCTTCCTACGAATGGAGCGGCGGGCTGCCGGTATCGAGTTCTGCATTCATTGCCGCTAAATATACGGCGGGGCTGCTTTATTTAAGCTTGTTCACCTTCGCTATAGCCGCGGTATATGCGGGGTTCGGGATCTTGGCCGAGCTGCCGGTTTCGGAGCTTCGAAGCCACTTAAGCTTCTTCGCGGTGCAGTATACGGTTTCCTACATGGTGACGCTGGCGCTGGCCATGCTGCTGGCCGTTCTTATACCGAATCGGGTTTGCTATATGATTGGCTTTTGCGCCTGGATATTCGGCACGTTTTTCTTGGATGTGTTTCTGATTTCCCGGCTCGGGCTGTATGACTTAAAAACGTTTCATCTCAGCCAATTCTTTACGAATTCCTTATGGGAGAACGACGTCTGGGGCCCGTACCTGCTCAGTGAGGAATTGTGGCTGTCCCGGAGATTTGTGCTCTGTTTTACATTATGGATGCTGGCGACGGTTGTCATGCTCATTCATAAAAAGCGGCCGAGCGGCGCTTACCGTTCATCCGTCACCGCGATGCTGCTCGCGCTGCTCGCTTCCGTCTTGGCTTTCGTTCCTTATGAAGCCATGTGGCAGGAACGCTTCTCCGCTTATGAGAAGAAGCTGCAGGATGCGCCTCCCGATTATGCGGACCGCACTTCGTACGGAGAATCCAGTTTTTCCGTGAGCAGCTACGAGTTGACGGTTCATCGGTACCCTGACGATCGTCTTGACGTAACGGCGGCGGTTCAGCTCGACGCTCCGCCACAAACGGACGGAACGTCCATGACGTTTACACTGAACCGGGACTTTGTATTGAAGAAGCTTTCGGTCAACGGCAAACCGGTTCCTGCGAAGCAAACAGGGGATCTCGTAACATTCGACCGGGCCGCGCTTGAAGACGGACCCGCTCGTCAAACCCTTTTATTCGAATATGAGGGCAAGCTCTTTAACTGGTACCCGGCATCCAGCTACCGCGAGGTGGTGAACGGATTTGTGCGGGGGGATCTTGTTTATTTGCCTTCACATCTTGCGTGGTATCCGATACCGGGCAAGCAGGTGCTCTACGTACAGGATACGCCGGGAACGTTTCGCGACCGTTATGAAGCTGGGCACGAGCTGCTGGCCGACTTTGACGTGAAACTGACAGGATTTACCGGGGAACTGTTCGGTACGATCCGCAAGCAGCCGGAACAGGGAGACTTCACGCAATCGTTCAAACAAGACAAAACGAACGGGGTGACGCTGTTTGCGGGTCATTTAACGAAGATCCGAATACCCGGCGAGACGATGGCGATCCTAACTTCTCCCGCCAATAAACACGAGGCGGAGAAATTTCTGAAAGCCTACTCGGATATTATGGCTTATTACGATTCCTGGCTGAGCAAGCCGCTTCCGAAGCCGGAAGCGATGCTGTATATGCCGCTTCATATGGTCGCTGCGCAGCAAGAACGCTCCATTCATAAGGCTGCGGGAAACCGGTTTGTATTCAGTGAATCGCTGCATACGAATTTAGACGCCTTTCAATTGGCTCAAATGGTTCATGTTTCGTTGTTCGGCGACCGCAATGCAGGGATAGGCTTTCCCGGAGAAGGCCCTGGCAGCTCGCTGGTCGGATCGATTCGCCGAGCATTTTATCAAGTATACCAGGCGGAACATCCGAAGAGACAAGAGGAAGCGTCGCTTGGCGCCGGGCTGCTGTATCCGAGATTTCCGGTCGGAGCCGGGAGAGAGGCAGCAGGCGATCCGGTCGATCGTGCGGTGCAGAAAGCTATTCGCGAGGGACGGCTCGATCATGTGAAGCGGGTGCTGGACAATTACTACAGCAAAGGACTTTCGATTGAAGGGGAATGGGCCTACCGCTATCCGATCATACAAGCGAGCGATTGGGAGCAAGCCTGGAGCGGGGGCGCTAAGCATGAGTAAAATGATCTCTGATCTTAAAGGCTTGTACTCCCCGATGGCGGCGGTTCCCGCCCTGTACCTGCTGCTCCTCCATATTTCGATTTGGTTAGGCGATCCCGAGATTCCCAAAAATATGACAACCTACAACGAGATGGCGTTTTTGCCGCTCGTCCCGATGGTTTGCACCCTTTATTTTCAACGGGAGCTCGGGGGTACGCTTGAAATTTACGCTACGTTCCCCGTTTCCTTCCCTCGTATGATATGGCGCAAGCTGCTGCTCATTTCGGCGACACTGCTTGCCTTGCATGGAGGGATGGTCGGGTCGTATGTTTGCAGGTATGGGCAGATTCGTACTGAAATCTTCTCCTATGCAGGCGGCGGAAGCACGCGCGGGGAGGCCGGATGGTTGCAACTGCTGCTTCAAGCCTGGCCTGCTTATATGTCCATGACGGCGCTGTCTTTGCTGTTCATACTGGCGTTCAAAAAGTTGTACAGCGGCGCCGCGGCAGGGTTCGCCCTATGGCTGGCCGAGGTTCTTTCGGAAGGCAGGCTTCTGGGGCACGGCGCTTTGTTTACGCATCATATTCCCCCGGAGGCAACCTTTACTGCCAATCGGTGGATGCATGCCGCCGCGGCCATTGCGATCGTTGGCTTCACGATCATACTCGCTAACCGGAGAGAGCGGTGGATCGTGCACGATGAACTGGAATAGAGAGGAGGGGCACGGCTTGGTTACAGACGAGCAGCTCGTTCGAAGGATGGCAGACGGCGACCAAGCTGCCTTCGAAGCATTCGTTCACCGATACCATGGTCCGTTGTTGTCTTATCTGGAACGGACTCTGCGAAATACGGAAAAGGCGGAGGATCTGGTCCAAGAGACGTTCATCCGTCTGCTGCGGCAGCTTCGGCAAGGAAGCGTGCCCGAACGGGTCCGATCCTGGATGTACAGGGTCGCCAAAAATTTGTGTGTGGACTATTGGCGCAGCCCGAGTTATCGCTCAACAAAAGAGCTGCAGCCGGATCTTCCGGACCCTGTGGACGTCCGTCCGTCGATTGTTGAAATTTACGAGCGTCAGGAAACCCGCAAGGAACTGCTTCAGTCGTTGGATCAGCTTACGGATATCCAGAGAGATATTGTATTGCTGCGTTTTTTTCAAGATCTCAAGCTTCAAGAGATCGCCGAGGTCGTGGATCAGCCGCTCGGTATCGTTAAATCACAATTGTACTATGCGCTTCGAAAGCTGAGAAAAAAGCTGGTCACCAGCCCAGCATTTATTACGGAAAGCGAGGGGACCGGAAATGGCGCGACCTAAAAAAACGCATCCGATCGACGATCTGGAATTAGATACATTGGAACGGGAGCTGAGGGAACCGCTGGCCGGTTATGTGGCGCGAGCTCCGCGGATGGAGGATACGGCGAGGCTCTTGGCCAAGCTGCAGCCTGAGTTTGAGCTGTTAAGGAAGAAACAGGATGCCTCGCAATGGGAAAACCCGGCGGTGTGGCACAAGCCGACGTTTTGGCGTCAATGCCTGCTGCAAGTGCAAACATTCGGTAAAGCGTTTTGGATCATCAGCCTTATCGCTTTCGTCCTGCTTACATTGAGCAGCAGTCTATGGAACCGTACGCCGGGTCTGGACTCCAATTTGTACGGAAAGACCCTGCCGTTATTTTTCTTCGCTTCGCTGCTGTATGGCTACCGGACGTGGAATCCGAAGATGCGTATGGTGGAGAGTGTCACGCCTTTTCCACCGGCCCTATTGATGCTAATCCGGCTTCTGCTTATGATCGGAATGACGACACTGCTCGGCTTGATCGGTTCGGTGTACCTGGTCTTGAGCACGGATGCTTCCTTGTCTTTACTGTCGTTCATGCTCCGCTGGTTAAGCGAACTGCTGTTGATCGGAGGGCTTCTGGCTTACGTTGCCTTTCGGCGGGGGATAAAGCACGGCTTTGCCGCTGGCGTAGGCGCTTGGGCGATGCTTCTGGCGGGGGAACAATGGCTCCGCTTTAACGAATTCGTTCCCACAACGCTTACCTCCATCCTGGAGCTGCTCGGATTGGCCGCAGGCTGCCTGCTGCTCATGTACAGCTACCGGATTAGCGCTAAATTGTACCGGTATGAGATATAAGCTGACGGAGAGGAGGAACAACGGATGATTCATATGACAAACGTTCGCGTACGCTACCCGGACTTTGACCTTGCGATCGATGACCTTACGCTGGAGAGCGGCATGACGGTCGTGGTCGGCCGCAACGGCTCGGGAAAAACGACCTTCCTGGAGCTTCTCTCCACCGGCATTGAACCGGATTCGGGTGAAATCAGGTATGGGGGGATGACCGTGAAAGAGCATCTTCCCCTCATCAGGCGGAATATCGGTTTTGCTCCATCCGAGATGGAGCTGTACGAGGACATGACGCCGCGGGGCTTTCTGCAATATATGGCCGGCTTGAAGGGCTTGGGAGATATTAGCGAGACGGGGGAATGGTTAAAGAAGCTTCACATCGAAGACATCTCCCGTAAGCCTATCGGGAGACTGTCCCAGGGGCAGAAGCAGTCCGTTGCTGTAGCGCAGGCTTGTCTGGGCCGTCCCCTCGCGCTGCTGCTCGATGAGCCTTCAAGCCACCTGGATAGTTTAGAGCGTAAATGTTTAATGGCATTACTAACCCAATATGCGGCGGATCGGCTCGTTGTCGTCGTGACGCATGAGCTGGGGGAGTGGGATCAAAGGGCGGATCGGATTCTTTTGCTCGATTCAGGACGCGTTTGTTTTCACGGAACGCAGAAGGAGTGGACCGCAGGCTTGCCGCTGAACGTCTACTCCGGCATTATAGCTGCGGAGCAGCTGGCCGGGATTGAGGAACGAAATCTTGTCCGCTGCTCCATCCGGGAAGGAAAGGCGCATATTCGGATGATCGGGGAGCTCCCGCCGCCCGGATTTAAGCAGGAAAGACCGAGCCTTGAGGATGCGTATTTTATTCGGCGGTTGTCGCAGCCCTTCGTCAGCCACTGATTGACAGGTTTTCCGGTACCTTGAAGTTTGAAATAAGACATAGTTTGCATAATATATAATATGTAAACTATGTCTGTTCCCATCATTCCTATTTTCAATCGGAAAGGGGCTGGACCGGGTGACCCCGGCAGAAGCGGATGGATGGTCCGTTGGTTTACCGGATCGTGTCCACCGGCTCATCAATGCGCCAGCCCTTTCCTTCAACAAAGCGTAATTTTATTTCTTTAACCTCGAACGAATCTTCGATCGGCACAGAAAACCGGAAGGTCTTTACTCCGTTGCCTTCTTGAATGAATGTTGCCTGGGCGTTCTCCCATTCCATCCGGCTTCCGCCGTCAGCGTTAGGCTGAGCCAGTTTGCCTTCGATTTCCACAATGGACCCGTTCTCCGTTTGCTGTTTCCAGTAGGCCTGGGCTTGTTCAGGCGTATACAGAAGCTCGAGGTATTCGATATACTTAGTCTTTGTATCCAATTCAGTGCCCATCCACCGGTAATCATTCCCTTTGACGTCAAAGGAACCATCTTTATGATCGCCGCCTCCGCCGATCATCATTTGCCAGAAGTGATGCTGCGCATCTGCCGCTAAGCCTGCGGCATCCCGCTCGCTGATGTCGGCTTGTTTCCGCTGCAGCCGGCGATATTCCTCATTTTCAACAACTACAGTTTGATTGTCTTCGTCCCAAAATACGCGGGCTCCCAAGGCTTCCGCCAAGGCTCTTGCCGGGATCATGGTACTGCCGTCAATAATCTGTGGAGCGACCTCGGAATGAATGTCATTGCCGTTAACGACCAGCTTTACCACTTTGGGAGCGGCATACGAAATACCGGAAAATAGGACGGAACCTAAAACCATCCCGCTTACAAAAGACTTCCAACTCATTTTCATTTGTCAAGCACCGCCTCTAATATATTCATTTATTCTTCCTTATGACGCTGCACGAGCCAGATTAGTTACAACATGCGGAAATTATTTCTAAAGGAGGCGAAAGTCATACTATATTCACAAATGAAATGTGTTGACATACCTGATTCCATGTTATATTCTTTTATTGGAACAGCGTTCCATCGGAACGTCGTTCCAATAATTAAGTTGTCACGGCTTGATTTCGACGTATACCATGTAAAGAGGGGCTGATGATTAAAAACAAGCATTTATGTAAGCGTTTTATCATCAATCAGACGTGATCGCACCTGGCGGAAGGTTGGGCGAGTAGCGGCACTCGCCGATGTGTTAGGAAGGTGGTATATGGCAGGAGTAGCATGTATTGACTTTTTTGTTCGCCTGTTATATTATACAAATGGAACGTCGTTCCATTTGTTCACACGTTAATAACCTGCTTACATACCTTAGAGCCATTAATCATGAAGGGAGAGAATTGTCATTTTGGAAGGGACTGAGCATCAACAGGTCAACTCTACCGTGGAGCGCGCCTTAATCCTCTTGGAATTGGTATCCGAGAAGGGAGAAGGAGTAGCTCTTGCGGAATTAGTGAAGGAGGTCGATTTACCTAAGACTACGATCTACAGACTCTTGGAAACTTTAAAAAACCGGAATTACGTTCAATTCGATCCGGATACTGAAAAATATTCGATTGGTTTGAAGACGCTGGAGATCGGAGTATTAGGACTGCATAAAATGCAAATCGTAGAAGTCGCCTCCCGACATTTGCGCGAATTATCAGAGATTACCGGGGAAACTTCTTTTCTTGCGACCTATAACAGCGGTGAAACCGTCTACCTTTATAAAATTGAGGGTTCAAGATCTATTAGTATAAGGGCTGAGCTAGGCATGAGGAGGCCTGTTCATTGCACGGCCGTAGGCAAAGCCATCCTGTCCACTTATTCAAGAGAAGAAGTGGATCGGATTATTCAAGAAAAAGGGATGACCCGATATACACCAAATACAATTGTGGATCTTGAACAATTTCATGAGGAATTAAGAAACATACGCATAGCAGGTTATGCCATGGACCGTGAAGAAATCGAAGTGGGCTTAACCTGTTATGCGGTACCCATCTATAACTACACCGGACGGTCGGTGGGGACGATTAGTCTGGGTGGTCCTGCTTCCCGCATGATAGAAAATAAGAACGAATTAACCCGCGAGTTAATGGAAGCGGGATCAAGAATTTCCCAGAGGCTGGGATTTGTTCCAAGTATCAGATCCATATTGTAAATGCAGCGTATCGTAGCTTCATCCGTTAGACTGCCTGATGGATTCTCTGGAAATCATCTTGAAAGACTAACGGAACTGTCTTTCAATGCAAAATGCAACCGTTTACATGGAGAGGTAGATTGTACCTTGTTCTATCCATCTGAGCATGGCCGGCAGGTCATCAGGATCAGGAATTTAAATATAAGTTCTGAGGAGGCGATATTGTCATGACAGAAACGAAAACTGGATTGGGAGTCAGTTATAAACGTAAAGAGGACCCGAGATTGTTAACCGGTTATGGCCGTTTCACGGATGACATTGAAGTGAAAGGCATGCTTCACTTGGCGATCTTGAGAAGTCCCCATGCTCATGCTCATATTCGAAGCATCGATACCAGCCAAGCCCTAAAATTGCCCGGTGTCGTAGCGGTTCTGACGGGTGAAGAATCGCTGAAGTACACGGGGAAATTGGCGACGACGATCGATATCGCCAATAAAGTGCCGGAAGTGTATCCGATTGCCTACAAGAAGGTCCGCTTTGTTGGCGAGGCAGTCGCTGTAGTGGCGGCGGTTGACCGGTATATTGCGGAAGATGCGGTGGAGTTAATTCAAGTGGAATACGATCCTCTTCCCGCGGTCGTGACGATCGAAGACGCCTTGAAGCCTACTGCGCTTCTCTATGAAGAATGGGGCCATAATCTCCAACAGGATTGGAGAAGCACCATCGGCGACATTGAGGAAGCCTTCAAGAATTCGGCATACGTCTTTGAAGAGACCATCACTCACAGCCGTTATACCGGGACCCCGATCGAATCACGCGCATGTATTGCGGATTACAACCCCGGTTCCCAGAGAATGACCGTCACCTGTTCGACACAAGCTCCGCATCAGGTACGTACCTTGATCGCCCAAACGCTAAATATGCCTGAGCACAATATTCGAGTGATTGCGCCTGATGTGGGGGCGGGATATGGGACCAAATTACAGGCCGATGCCGAAATCATCGTTTGCATCATGGCGCGAATGCTGGGCAAGCCGGTGAAATGGACCGAAGACCGGGTGGAAAATTTGTTGTCCGGCATGCAATCGCGCGATTATTCTTGCACGCTGAAGATTGGTCTGGACAAGGATTATAAGATCACGGGTCTTCAAGCCAAACTGTATGCCAACATTGGGATTGACGGAACTTGCCATGGACCGGGTACGCCCGCCCTGCTGGTAGCCGGGTCGTATTTTCCGGGAGCCTATAAAATTCCTGTTTATGATTGCCAAGTTGTTGGAGTCGTGTCCAACAAAGGACCTTATGGCGCCCATCGCGGCTACGGCAAGGATATCGCGAGCTACCCTATGGAGCGCATGATGGATATTGTGGCCCAGCGTCTAAAAATTTCTCCGATCGAATTACGCAACCGCAATTTTATTACGAAGGATGAATACCCGTACCAGAATATTGCCGGCCCGATTTATGACAGCGGCGATTTCCATCAATTAATGAGTCTGGCTTTGGAGAAGGTCGGTTACGACCAATTGAAAGAACGGCAACAGGAACTGCGCAAGCAGGGCAGATATATAGGAATCGGAATTTCAGCCATGCTCGAGCCTTCTGGAGCAGCGGTTTTTAACGGGATCTTCAACGGTTTCCAGGCGGCTACGGTCCGTATGACGCCGGAGGGAGGTTTTCAAATCCTGACGAGTCATCAAAATATTGGACAGGGTGTTGAAACCACACTGCCGCAAGTCGTAGCGGACATCATGAATGTAGACATTTATGATATTACGTTCTTGTACGGAGATACCGATGTCACTCCTTACGGATTGGGACCGTTCTCATCCCGCGGAGCAACGTTCACCGTATCGGCCGTACATGAAGCAGCCAAGCTGCTCCGGGATAAATTAATCAAAATTGCCGGCCATCTGCTCGGTATCGATCCGGCCGAGCTTGAAATGTACAACGGTTCTATTAGAAAAAGAGGAAGCAGCTCGCCGGAGGAATCCATCAGCCTCAAAGAGCTTGGAAATAAAATTCATCTGTGGCCGGGGCCATACGGGACGATTCCCGAAGGTTTGGACGTGAATTTGGAATGCACGTACACATGGACGAGTCCAGTGGTCAAATGGGAACCGGACGAGTACGGCCGGGTCAATCTGTATACGACCCATCCGACCGGAGTGTTCATTGCGGTCGTTGAAGTGGATATTCAGACGGGGCAAATTCAAATCGAAAAATTTGTAGTTTCCCACGACTGCGGAACCATTATCAACCCCATGATCATCGACGGACAAATTGCCGGCGGGATCGCTCACGGAATCGGGGGCGCCTTAATGGAGGATTTGGAATATGATGCAAACGGTTCATTACTCAATCTTGATTTCCAAACCTATTTGTGTCCGACAGCCATGGAAGTGCCGGATATCAAATCCCATCATATTCAATGTCCTTCTCCATTTACTCCGCTAGGCACGAAGGGGATGGGGGAAGGCGGGGCCATCCCGTCGCCTGCCGCCGTCGCCAATGCGGTGGAGGACGCGCTGGAACCATTCGGGGTAAGAGTGAAAGATTTGCCGCTTTCGCCTGAGAAAATTGTGCAATGGATTAAACAAAGTGAGAGATACGCTTATGTCAACTCCTGATTGGAAAATATACCCTTTGCTTGTCGGAGAAGCCGATGTGCCTCAAGTTCTGGACGCGTTCTGGTCGCTGTCCCGCGAAAAATCGCTTATAAGCGTTCCGATTGCGGCATGGCTGTTAGTACCGCTGCACGGAGGAGAACCCATTCTGGTCGATACCGGGTTTCGGGACGCGGAACGTTGTGTGCAATTACAAGGTCTGGGGCCGCATCGATCCAAGCCTGAATGGACGCTGCAGGCGCAGCTATCCAAGTACGGCTTCGGTTTGGAGGATATCCAAACGGTCATTCTCACACACCTCCACTACGATCACGCGGGGGGATGCGGGCTGCTGCCCCGCGCCAAATTCATTATTCAGCGGACGGAATTGCAGGCGGCGGCAGCGCCCCTGGTTTCTCCCGAGCTCGAATTCGGCGGCGGCGCCCTCTTCTACGATCGTAAAGACATTGCAGAATTAATTGATCCGTTATGGTCCAGAGTCCGCTTGATCGAGGGGGATGAAGAAATTGCTCCGGGCGTCAAATGCGTATTATTCGCCAATACGCACACCCCTGGAAGTCAAGCCGTCTACGTCCAAACTTCTACGGGTAACGCCGTTATTTTGGGGGATATCGCCCGAAAAGTGGAGCAAAACGTCAACAAGGCGATTCCGCCGGGCCTGTATTACGATTTGGAAGCCACATACCGGGCGATGAAGAAGATCAAGAGGGATGCTGATTTTATTCTTCCTTCCCATGACTACGAAGAGTTTTTGAAGTATGCGGAAGGAGTCCCTGTTGGAGACAAGCATTAAGAAGAAACGGCGAAGCCGGCTTTAGCCAATTTCTAGAATTCTTATCCGGGAAGGACAGGTGAACCAAGATGAAACCCGCTCCATTCGAATACGTGGTAGCGAACAGTGTAAGCGACGCCATTCATGCCTTGCAAAAATACGGAGCAGATTCCTGCATTATTGCCGGAGGTCAGAGTCTTCTTCAAGAAATGAATATGCGTCAAGCCAAACCCTCATATATTGTAGATATTAATGGAATTACCGATTTGGACTATGTTCGGCTAACCTCCGATAGTTTGGCCATCGGAGCGCTGACTCGCCATCGCACGATTGAACGTTCCGAGCTTGTGGCATCACATTGCCCTATTTTACGGAAAGCCGTTGAGCATATCGCCCATTTTCAGATTCGCAGTCGCGGGACGATCGGCGGGAGCCTTGTGCAAAACGCCCCGGGTGCCGAATACGGAGTCGTTGCCCGTTTGCTCGACGCTCAGATGGTCATCGCAGGACCGCAAGGCGAACGCATCGTCCCGGCATCCGGCTTTTTTCAAAGCCATTTCACCACCGTTGTCAAGCCGGATGAAGTGTTGACCGAAATCCGTTTCCCGCTTCTTTCGAGCCATACCGGCTATTCCTTCCTGGAAGTGACCCGGCGTCACGGCCATATCCCGATCGTGTCCGCAGCCGCCACGCTTGAACTGGACGAGAAGGAAACCGTTACCGATGTGCGGGTAGCTCTGGGGAATGTGAGCGGCGAAGGCGTGCCTTACCGTGTCCGGGCTGTGGAGAAATTACGCGGCTTAACGTTCAATCTTGAACGGGTTGAACAACTCCAGAAAGACATCGAAGCTGAAGTCAATCCGGATCTGGAAGCGGATAAAAAGGCGGCGTTTATCAAGCAGCTTTCCGGTATTCAAGGTCGGAGAGTATCGGAACTCGCCAGTGCCGAATACCGGAAAGAAGCGGCGGCCATTTTAAGCGTCAGAGCATTAAAGATCGCTTACGAACAATTGAAGGGAGCGAAGTAAATGGTTGAGGCGGTTACTACACAAAAAATCGCTGTGACGGTCAATGGAGTCAAATACGAGCGGGAAGTCAATGTCCGCACTTTGCTGTCCGATTTTATTCGTCAGGAATTGGGGCTGACAGGCACCCATGTAGGATGCGAACAAGGGGTTTGCGGCGCTTGCACGATATTGCTGGATGGCGAGGCCGTCCGGTCTTGCTTGACTTTGGCCGTACAGGCAAACGGTCGATCGGTGACTACGATTGAAGGGTTGGGCTCGCCCGAACAGCTTCATCCTATTCAGGAGGCCTTCCGGGAGAAGCACGGGTTACAGTGCGGGTTCTGTACGCCCGGATTTGTAATCACCGTCTCCGCCTATCTTGCCGAGAATCCTAACCCTTCAGAACACGAGATTCGTGAAGCGATATCCGGAAATATATGCCGCTGCACCGGGTACCAGAACATCGTCGATTCCGTCATCGAAGCTGCGCAAAAAATGAAAACGGTCGAACCGGCAACCTAAACTGTATACCGGAAAGGTGGGGGCCTCCTTGGAGGCCTCTCTTTTCAAAACTATGAATGGAGACAAGGGTGATTCTACATATGGCATACACCAAGGTATGGGATCGTTTAAGCCGGCCGCTGCGTGACTTGAGAATTTCCGTTACCGACAAGTGCAATTTCCGTTGCCGCTACTGTATGCCTGAAGAGCTTTTTGGAACCGATTATAAGTTCCTTGACCGGAATCAACTTCTTAGTTTTCAGGAAATCATCCGATTGGTCCATCTATTTGCTGATCTAGGAGTAGAGAAAATTCGGATTACCGGCGGTGAACCGTTACTTAGACCGAATTTGCCTCAATTAATCCAGCACATGAACCAAGTTCAATCGATTCGGGACATCTCTCTGACGACTAACGGTTCGCTTCTGGCCAAATACGCAGGGGAGCTCAAAGAAGCTGGATTAAAAAGAATTACCGTAAGTCTCGATAGTCTCGATGACGAACGGTTTGGCCAAATGAACGGCAAAGGCTTTCGAGTAGGGCCTGTACTGCAAGGGATTGACGAAGCTGCGCGCGCGGGCCTTCAAATCAAAATTAACATGGTTGTACAAAATGGTATCAACGAGCAGGATATTTTGCCTATGGCCCGTTATTTCCGTGAAAAAGGACATATTGTACGATTTATCGAGTTTATGGATGTAGGAAACAGTAACGGCTGGAGATTGAATCACGTCGTGCCGAGTAAAAAAATAGTAGAGCTGATTCACCGTGAAATGCCGCTTGAACCTCTGGAGCCGAATTACGTTGGCGAAGTGGCGAGCAGGTATCGATACCTTGGATCGAACCAGGAGATTGGTTTTATTTCATCGGTTACGCAGGCATTTTGCTCGACATGTACAAGGGCAAGACTTTCCGCCGAAGGGTCTTTGTATACGTGCTTGTTCGGTGCTCACGGTACGGATCTTCGTACGCTGCTGAGGGAAGGGGTAGATGATGACGGGATCAAAGAGCATATTATGACGGTATGGAAACATAGAGAAGACCGGTATTCAGAAATGCGCCTGAGCAACACGCTGGAGTTGAACAAGAAAAAAGTTGAAATGTTTCACATAGGCGGTTAGGTTACCGTACGATTCCGGATTTCAAGTAAACATTGAATCCAGGCGGGAAGCAGCGGGGAGGGCACCGTATTGTCACAAATCGAAGAGTTCAAAAAGGTGTTTAAGCAGATCAGGCAGTCATGGGAACGCGGGGATCAGGCGGCGATGCTTATGATCATTACGGTTATCGGTTCCGCATATCGTAGGCCTGGAGCGAAAATGATGATGTCCATGGATGGCACCATGTGTGGGACTTTAAGCGGTGGATGCCTGGAAGGGGATCTGCTCAGTTGGGCCGAGAAAGCGATTCAGGACCAAGTTCCGCTAACGGTCAAGTATGACTTAACGGAAAATGAGCTGTGGGGTTTAGGCATTGGCTGCAAAGGGGCTCAAGAAATCTTGATCGTCCCGGTCGATCCTGCAGATTCGTTCTGGTCGCAGATTGATTATTGGATCCATCAAGAGGCACGAATTACGTACATCCTGGAGTGTACCGGGGAAACACGGGCTGCCTTTGTGGGTGAAGACACGGAATTTGGGGATACAGCCTCGCTCCCGACTGCTGTACGCAAGCAAGCTATTCTGCATGCCGGAAGCAGAACTCGGGCTGAGGTGATGCATGTGGAAGGACGCCGTTTTGTTATTGATACGGTTCGTCCTAGCGAACGTCTGATCGTAACCGGCGCCGGACACGATGCCGTACCTGTAGTCGATCTAGCAAGTAAAGCCGGATTTGCCGTAACCGTATTGGACCCGCGAGAAAGCTTTAACAATATCAATCGCTTTCCCTCCGCGCAGCATGTCGTTATGGAACCTGATGCTGCCGATCCGTCCATGTTTCCGGATGGCTGGTGGGTCATTATGAATCATCATTTAAACCGAGACGAAGCATCCTTACGGCTTGCTTTACATAGTCGCCCGAAGTTCGTTGGCGTTCTGGGGCCTTTATCGCGAACGGAGCAAATGCTTGCCAATATAGGGTTGCCTATGTCAGAGGCTCCGATCTATTCCCCGGTCGGCTTGGACTTGGGCGCCGAAACCATTGATGAAGTGGCCGTTAGTATTGTGTCACAGCTCATGAGTCTCCGAAACAATCGCAATGCCGCACCGCTGCATGGAAGGGCAAAAATCCATGCTTAACCTGGGTGCCGTTATTCTTGCCGCCGGAATGTCCAGACGAATGGGTCAGCCGAAGCTGCTGCTGTCTTTAAGCGGCAAACCTTTATTTCGTTATACGGTAGAAAAAGCGATTCGCGCTGGATTGGAGCCCATTGTACTCATTAGCGGCGAACATACGAGCTCATTTCAACAATCCATTCATGATTTAAGAAATGTAGAAATCTATTCGAACGAACTCTATTCCCAAGGCATGTCGACTTCGTTGCGAATGGGAATTGAAGTTGTATCCGATCGGACTCAGGCGGCGATGATTTTTTTGGCGGATCAACCGCTGGTCCCGGATATCGTGGTGAAAGAGCTGCTTGAAACTTACAAGCGACATCGAAGCGAAGGGGTTCGTATAGTTAGGCCTCAATACAAGGGCATAGACGGACACCCGATTGTATTTGATGCCGAGCTATATCCGCAATTTCAACATTTGCAAGGCGATGAAGGGGGGAGATCCATCATAAAGTCCCATTCAAAATCGTTAAAAACGGTTCACTTTGAACAATCCGTCTGGGGATTTGATATCGATACTCAGGAAGATCTGAATCAAATATACAGTATGAACCCGGATTTAACCTGAGCACCGTTCAAGGAGGTTTTTCCAATTGAGCACGAATGCTTTTGTAAGAGAAATTAAAGTTGAAGATGCAATTGGAATGGTGCTTGCTCATGATCTCACCCAAATTATACCGGGAAAATTCAAGGGGCGTTTATTTAAGAAAGGTCACGTCATCAGGGAGACCGACATTCCCCATTTATTGAATATTGGAAAAGGCCACATATATACATTAGATATACCTGAAGAGTACGCGCATGAGGATGAGGCAGCCCAGCAGATGGCAGATGCGATAGCGGGGGAAAACGTCTATGCCGTGGGACCTTCAGAAGGGAAAATGACGTTTAAGAGCGAGATACAAGGTCTTATTAAGATCAACCCAAAAGCTGTTCATGAAATTAATGAACTGCAGGGCATAGCTCTTTCGACTTTGTTCACGAATCGACCCGTTGAGCAGAATCAGCACCTCGGCGGGATTCGACCCATTCCTCTTATGATCGAGAAGCGTATAGTCAGAGAAGTAGAGTCGATTTGTCGAAAATACGCCTATGTTGCAAAAGTGATTCCTTTCCGTTCGTTAAAGGTTGGCGTAGTCACTACGGGCAGCGAAGTTTATGAAGGACGAATTGAAGACAAATTTGGGCCCGTGGTCAAACAGAAAGTTGAACACTTCGGTTCGGAAATCGTGGAACAATGCTTTGCCCCCGATCAATCTGAGGAAATAGAGAAAAAAATAACCTATTTTCTTAATCAAGGCGTTGATCTGATCTTAGTAACAGGGGGAATGTCCGTCGACCCCGACGACAGGACCCCGTTGGCCATTAAAAATATAGGGGCGGATATTGTCCGTTATGGAACCCCTATGCTGCCAGGCTCGATGCTGCTTGTTTCCTACTACGATCAAATTCCTATACTAGGATTGCCTGGCTGTGTGATGCATGATCCCTATACATCATTCGACGTTTTTCTACCCCGAATCCTGGCTGGAGATAAAATTACAATCCAGGATATGACCACACTTGGCTATGGCGGGTTTCATGCCTGTTAACGATTCCATTCGTTGTCGGGTACATCTATTATGCTGCGGAAACGCAAGAGCCGTTAAGGAGTGAATTTCAAGTGAGCGAATCGGTATCGTGCCCGGATCACGTTGATGTCTTGGTGATCGGCGCCGGCCCCGGCGGTTACGTTGCAGCCATCAGGGCCTCGCAATTAGGAAAAAGCGTCGCTGTCGTAGACGAGAACGAGCCCGGCGGGGTTTGTCTGCACAGCGGCTGCATTCCTTCAAAGGCGCTAATTTCAGCAGCAAAAACGTATGAGTTATTTGTGAATTCAAAGCATAACAAGATGGGGATCGCAGCCCAGTCCGTTTCCATCGATTATGCTCAAGTCCAGCAATGGAAGCATGGAATCATTCAGAAGCTGAAAAACGGCGTCGAAGGTTTATTAAGCGGCAACCAAGTTACCTATGTGAAAGGCCGGGCGCAATTCAAGAGCGGGAATGAAGTTCGGATCGATGACGGCAACCGCTCGAAAATTGTCAAGTTTGAACACTGCATTGTTGCCGCAGGGTCCCGACCGGTGGAGCTTCAGGGATTTGCGTTCGGTAATCGGATTGTTTCTTCGAAGGAAATCCTTCAGCTGAAAGAGATTCCTCAAAGCTTGGCGATCATCGGCGCCGGATATATTGGCGTTGAATTGGGCCAAACGTTTGCAAAGTTTGGTACGAAAGTGACATTGCTGGAATATGCTCCGCATATTTTGCCTACTTTTGAGTCCGAACTTGCTTCTATCGTCGAGAAGAAAATGAAGAAGAACGGGATGCAAATCATTACCGGCGCAAGCGCCAAGGCGGCGTATGAGGCGGAAGGCGGCGTGACACTTACTTATACGCATTCGGGAGAAGAGAAGAAGATGGATGCGGACTACCTCTTTGTGGCCGTTGGCAGAAAGCCGAATACCGATCCATTGAGCCTGGAAGCCGCGGATGTGCAGGTTGATCAGAAAGGCTTCATTGACGTGGACCGCCAAGGCAGGACGTCCAATCCACGCATATTCGCAATCGGAGATGTGGTGAAGGGACCTGCACTTGCGCACAAAGCTTCATATGAGGGCAAAGTGGCGGCGGAGGCTATTGCCGGTCATCCAAGTGCAGTTGATTACAAGGCTATCCCTTCCGTCATTTTTTCCGATCCGGAAATCGCAACAATCGGTCTGTCGGAGAAGGAAGCCGTCGAGCAAAATTACAAAGTGAAGACAGGCAAGTTTTCCTACGCTGCCAACGGCAGAGCGCTTTCTTTGCATGCAGGGGAGGGCTTCGTGAAAGTTATCGCAGAAGCAAACACGGGTTTTATCATTGGAGCGCAAATTGTAGGAATCGAGGCTGCCAATCTGATTGCAGAAATCGGCTTGGCTATTGAAATGGGCAGTACTCTGGAGGATATAGCTGCAACCATTCATGCTCATCCGTCGTTGGGTGAAATCGTGATGGAAGCCTCAGAAGCAGGTATGGGCAAGGGCGTGCATTCCTTGTGACGAAGCGGAAGACGTTCGCGGTACATAGCAAATCAGATAATGTAAAAGGCGAGGTGCATCAGATGGAAAATCGTTTGAAACAATTTTATCGGACAATGCTGCTGATTCGTCGCTTTGAAGAACAAGCGATCGAATTGTACAAGGAAGGTTTGGTTGGCGGGTCGTACCATCCCTACATCGGACAAGAGGCGGTTGCGGTCGGGGTATGCAGTGCTCTGAGACAAGACGACTACCTGACCAACACCTATCGGGGACGCGGCCAGCACATAGCCAAAGGCTCCGATCCCAAGCTGCTCTTGGCCGAAGTACTTGGAAGAGCAACGGGATATTGCAAAGGAAAGGGCGGTCCGATGCACATTACCGATGTGCAGAACGGTATCCTGGGCGCCAACGGTATTGTTGGAGGCGGTGCCCCTATTGGTGTCGGAGCCGCATTAACGGCCAAGATGACGGGAACCGATCGCGTAAGCGTTACTTTTTTCGGAGACGGCGCCATCAATCAAGGCGTTGTCTACGAGGCGATGAACCTGGCTGCCATCTGGGATCTTCCTGTCGTGTTTGTTTGTGAGAATAACCTGTATTCCGAAATGACGCCGATTCAATTTTCGTTGAAGAACAAGGATCTGATCGATCGCGCGGAAGGGGTTCGCATCCCTGGAATTATAGTTGACGGCAATGATGTTGAAGCTGTTTTCAACGTCACAACCGAGGCTGTAGAACGTGCGCGCAGGGGAGAAGGACCTACATTTATTGAAGCCAAAACTTACAGACTTAACGGGCATATGTACGGCGATTCGGAAACTTACCGTTCCAAGGAAGAGGTGGCGGCTTGGTGGGAGAAGGAGCCTATCAAGCGCCTTGGCGCAAAATTGGTGGCTAGCGGAGAAGCCAGTGCGGACGAATTGGAGGCTATCAATCATGAGGTCTTGCAAGAAATAGCGAGGGCAGCCGAATTTGCACGGCAAAGTCCGGAACCCGGGTTCGAGGAAATCTTCACCGACGTAATCTAGAAACGGCAGAGAGGATGTTACAACACAATGACCAGAGAATTAACGATGGTGCAGGCGTTAAATGAAGCCTTGCGTGAAGAAATGGCAAGAGATCAGCGGGTTTTTATCATGGGAGAGGACATTGGCGACTACGGCGGAGTGTTCAAGGTAACTTGGGGATTATTGGACCAATTCGGAAGGGAGCGGGTCCGGGATACGCCAATCTCTGAAGCCGGTTTTATCGGGGCCGGTCTGGGCGCTGCAATGACCGGATTGATCCCGGTTATCGAGATCATGTGGGTCGATTTCACGGCCGTTGCGATGGACCAGATCATTAACCAGGTCGCCAAAATGAAGTACATGTCCGGCGGACAAACAAACGTTCCACTGGTTATTCGAACGCAAGGCGGGGGCGGTCGCGGTAACGGTGCTCAACATTCTCAATCGTTGGAAACGTTCTTTGCTCACATCCCCGGATTGAAAGTCGTTCTCCCTTCCACCCCTTACGATGCGAAAGGATTGCTGAAATCGGCTATTCGCGAGAATAGCCCGGTTGTCTTTATCGAGAATAAAATGCAGTACACGAAAAAGGGCCATGTGCCGGAAGAAGAGTATTTGATTCCGCTCGGCCAAGCAGATGTAAAGCGGGAGGGAAAGGATGTAACCTTGATCAGTATTTCTCAAATGGTCGACTTCTCCTTGCGCGCAGCGGAACAGCTGGCCAAGGAAGATGTTTCCGTCGAAGTGATCGATTTACGGACGCTGAGTCCATTGGATATGGACACTGTACTGGCCTCCGTAAAGAAAACGATGCATGCCGTTATCGTGCATGAATCGACTCGTTCCTTCGGTTGGGGCGCTGAGCTTGCAGCCCGAATACAAGAAGAAGCCTTCGACTATTTGGATGCGCCGGTCGGACGCGTAGCTACCGAAGATGTGCCGATTCCATTTAACAGAACGTTAGAGAAAGAAACGCTTCCGCAGGTCTCGGACATTGTCTCTGCCGTTAAATCACAACTTTACCGCAATCAGCCTGTAAACTAACCGGGCGCTTTGAAGCGGAAGCAGAAGGTTCGTACATTAGGAATCGGAGGAGATTTAACATGCCCTATATTGAACTGAAATTGGTGGAAGGCCGGGATTTGGAAACGAAAAGAAAGCTGGTTGCCGGAATCACGAAGGCTTGCTGCGAAGCATTATCTGTTACGCCGGATTATGTGCGCGTGGAATTGATCGAGCTTAAGGCTGACTTGTTCAGCATAGCCGGGGAATTAGTTTACGATACAAGGAGAAAAAACGAAAGCGGAGGTAACGATCAATGAATGTTGTTCGGTTGCCGAAAATGGGGCTGACGATGGAAGAGGGCATCGTTCAACGTTTTTTAGTAAAACCGGGACAGCTTTACAGCAAAGGCGACGTTGTAGCAGAAATCGAAACGGATAAAGCGGTCCTGGAAGTTGAGATGCCGCAGGACGGTGTCATCGAGGAGCTGCTCGTTCTCGAAGGGGACACGGTTGAAGTCGGGGCCCCGCTTCTAAGGCTGAAAAGCGAACAGAAGACCCCGGAAGCGAGCGTCCGCGAAGCGGCTTCTCCTACGGAACGGCCGCAGCCGAACACGGAATGCGCGAAGGATGCAGTCGCAGCTGCTTCGCCGGATGCGGAGCTGCCTCTTAACCGGGACCGCAGGATCATCGCGATTTCCCCATCTGCCCGCAGAAGAGCCAGAGAGCTCGGAATCGACTACACCACGCTTCAAGGAACGGGGCCGAACGGAAGGATTCTGTATGCGGACGTAGAGGAGGCCGCACAACAGATACCGCTCGCACCCAAGGAAAGCAGGGAAGCATCAAGGAACAACGCGGGGGCGACGTCTGCCAGGAACACCGGAGTACATCAAGGGAAGTCGAAAATTGTTGAGTTATCCAGAATGAGACGAATCATCGCCAGGCGCATGGTGGAGAGCGTCACTACGATTCCTCAATTCTATGTGAAACGAAAAGTCGATCTTACCCAGCTGCTGGCCGTGAAAAATACAATACAGCCGCACATTTACCGCTCGAGAAACATAAAAATTTCGGTTAACGATTTTTTAATTCGTGCTGTTGCGGAGACTTTACGTGAATTTCCGCAGTTGAATGCGTCGTTCGTAGGGACGCCCGACCAAGCGGATAGCCATATTGTGGAGTACGAGGAGATCCATATCGGCCTGGCTGTCGCCGCGCCGAATGGGCTCGTCGTGCCGGTCATCCATCATGCCGACGAGCTTTCGGTTATGGAAATCTCCGGAGTGCGTGAACGGCTTGTTTCCGCTGCCCGAGCCGGAACGCTTAAAGGGGATGACATGCAGCGAGGCACATTCACGATTTCCAATTTGGGGGCCATGGACGTTGAAGAGTTCAGCGCAATCGTCAATCCGCCGGAAGCCGGCATACTTGCAGTCGGAACGACTGTAGAAGAGATCGTCGTCATCAATGGTCAGTTCGAGATTCGCCCCATGTTGACCCTAGTCGGCTCTTTCGACCATCGCGTCATTGACGGTTTGGCAGCTGCAGCGTTTATGAAGAAACTAGTCGAGAAGCTGCAATCGGATGATTGGCAATTGCTATAACTGCATCGGTAAGGTTGCAACTGAATATGGAATAAAGGGGCAGTCCTTCCTGAACATCGGAAGGCTGCCCCTTCGTTTATCAGGTCAACCGAAGTTTATCGATCAGCTAATTATCCGGATTTCAACTCACCCTAACGAATTAACGTTGACTGTGTAAATGAAGCGATGATATAATTCAGAACATACAGACTATTCTCACAACTAACGATTGATTTTTCATTTTGAAAGGAGAGGAGAAATGTCTCAAACCGTTAGTGAAACACTGGCTTCGTTCGTCCATCGTCTGCGTTTTGAGGAAATCCCGGTTGAAGTTGTGCAAAAAGCCAAAACCTGCCTCATCCACGGAATTGGTGTTGGTCTCGCTGGTTACGACACGGATTTCCCGCGAATTGCTGCGGAAATCGCCGGCGTGACCGGCAGAGGCGCACATGAAGCGACTTTATTGTACAACGGCTCCAAATGTACGGTTATGGAAGCCGCTTTTGCAAACGCTGTCATGCTTCACAGCCGCGTTCAGGAGGACACGCATAATACGGCACACTTGGGTACAATCGTCATTCCGGTTGTATTGGCGTTGGGAGAATCAAGGGGGGCCAGCGGAAAAGAAATCCTGACAGCGCTAATAGCGGGCTATGAAGTTGGAGGTGCCCTTAGCAGGCACTACACTTCCCAATCTACACCGCGAGGATTTAGGGCGAGCTCGGTTTATGGCATCTTGGGAGCGTCTGCCGCGGCGGCAAAGCTTCTTCACTTAACGGAAGAACAGACCGCTCATGCTTTAGGCTTTGCAGCAAGCTTTGCTTTCGGAACTTTGGAAGCGTTTGCAGCCGGGACTATGGAATGGAGGTTTGAGAATGGGGTGGCAGCCAAAAACGGAATATTATGCGCTTTATTGGCTCAAAGCGGCGCTGTTGCCACCAAATTGGCTTTCGAAGGAAATGCGGGCTTTTTACATGCTTTTGCTGGAAATCATAAAGATCCGTTAAAATGTGTACAGCATTTAGGCAAAGTGTATGAAATCTTAAATGTGACCTTCAAGTTGTATCCGGTTTGTGCCTTCAATCAATCTCCTGTGATCAACGCTCTTGAGATGAAAAAGGAATTTGATATCCAGGTGGAACAGATTCAAAGCATCGTAATCGAAATGAACGATTATGAAGCCAATTATCCGGGAATGAGTTCCAAAGGTCCTTTTCAAAATATCAGTCAGACGTTGATGAGTGCCCCTTATTGCGTCTCGTCCTCTTTGATGGACGGTGAAATGACGCTAGCAAACCTCAAAAGATTCGATCATGAAACGTTAAATCAGTTAATCGACAAAACGATCATGATTCCTGAAAAAACGGTGAATCCTCTATGCAATAAAATCACGGTAGAACTCAAAAATGGCCAAAAATTGGTGAGAGAAATGAGTATTACGCAGGACTTTTATAATTTCAAGACTGAAAGAGATATTGAAATGATTCGCGATCTCAGGAAAGAGATGCAGATTTCTTCGGAACAATTGGAGCAGTTAATCCATGAACTGCTTTCTCTCGAGAACAAGCCCAATCTATCGACCCTTATGCCCAATACGACAGCAGTCAGCTAAAAAATTTATTTAATGTCATTAAAATACCGTCCGGTCGGTTATTTGATGGCAATTCTTTAACGAATAAAAATACCATCTGGTCAGTATGTTATGATCAGATTACAAAATTTGAAAGGGTGAGCGTGTGTATGGGAAGTTCGAAGCTTGACTTGATCTGCTCTGTCGACATTGGCGGAACATTTACGGATTCCGTGCTTGTTACAAGTGATGGGACGGTTGTTGAAGGAAAAGCGCTGACCACCTACCATGATAAATTCAACTCCGGTTTTTTTAACAGCATTGAATCCGCAGGCGAGAAACTTGGTTTAAGCCCGGCGGAACTTTATCGAAATATCAGCATGATTTCACATGGCTCTACTGTGGCAACCAATACGGTGGTGGAGAATAATGGCTCACGTGTAGGCTTACTGACAACCTATGGTTTCGAGGATACGATCAACATGATGCGCGGATTGGGACGTGTGACGGGAGAGCCGTCGGAAAATATATTGAAGGTGACAGAGACGGCCAAGCCAAAACCTCTGGTACCCAAGGAACTCATCATTGGGGTTACCGAGCGAATCGATTCGCAGGGCGAAGTGATTGTACCGCTAATTGAAAGTCAGGTAAGGGAAGCCGCCCGTAAGCTGTTGGATCAAAACGTGGATGCCATCGCGATTTCATTCCTTTGGTCGTTTAAAAATCCGCAACATGAACAGCGGGTCAAGGAAATTATTCACGAAATGGACGATTCCGTCTTCGTTACTTGCGGACACGAGGTGACAAAAACTTTAGGAGAATACGAACGGACGGTGGCGGCGGTCATCAATGCTTATGTCGGGCCGGTTACTTCCAAGTATTTGGAGGAAATCAGCGGGAGTCTTCAAACGAAAGGCGTCAAAGCTCCTCTGCTGATCATGCAGTGTCACGGGGGGATGATCCCGCTCGAACGAAGCAAGCAGCTGCCTGTTCAAACAATCGGTTCGGGTCCTGTCGGCGGAATCATGGGCTGCGTAAAGATCATGAAGGAGTTAGATATTCATAATCTTATCGGTACCGATATGGGCGGCACCAGCTTCGATATCGGGATTATCCGGGACGGACAGCCGCTTTCCGCCGAAAAAACGGTTTTAGAGAAGTATCAATATAACGTGCCCAATGTTGAAATCATTTCTATTGGTGCCGGTGGCGGAAGTATCGCGTGGATTGATCCCTACAGCAAGGCCATGCGGGTAGGGCCGAAAAGCGCAAAAGCAAACCCTGGTCCCGCGTGTTACCGGTTGGGAGGCACAGAACCGACGGTAACCGATGCCGACCTGCTGTTAGGGTATATTGATCCGGAAGCGGTGTTTGGATTCGGAAAGGGTCGCGGACTTAAACCAAGCGTGGAGCTGGCGGAAAAAGCCATGGGTAAAATTGCCGAACAGCTTGGCATTTCCATTATTGAGGCTGCAATGGGGACGGTGGAGATTGTCAATGCGAAAATGGCGAATCTGATTGAGAACGAGGTTATCGGAAGAGGCTTTGACCCACGGGATTTTGCAGTAGTCGCATACGGGGGAGCAGGTCCTATCCATGCTGCGGCTTATGCGCGTGATTTGGGTATCAAAATGATTATTGTTCCCGGTGAAACTTCCTCGGTTTGGTCAGCATTTGGTATATCCTCAAGCGATATCCGCTATGAACTTGAAGGAGAAGTTGGGCTTCTCTCGCCTTTTTCGCCGCAAAGTCTCGAAACGCCATTCCTTGAATTGGAAAAGAAAGGAGCGGAGATTGTCGCAACAGAAATCGGTGAAGATACGCCCATTCACTTTTCACGCTATGCGAAAATACGCTATCAATGGCAGCGGCATGAGTTGGAAATCAAGGTTCCGACGGGAAAATTGGACGAAACTATGCTGACAGAGCTGCTTACTGAATTTTCGCGTCAGTATGAGGAACGATACGGATCGGCCGCACTCCTGCCTGAAGCAAGGATTGAAATTGTTTCTGTCCGCTGCGAACCGATGGTAGAGGTGCGTAAGTTTGACAGAAAAGTGGACTTACATAGCAGCAAATCTCCAAGCGATCATGCCAGGAAGCCAAGCCGTAAAGTATACTTTAGCCGCCATCGTCCGCCTGTAGATGCCGATATTTACAATGGAAGTTTACTGACAAGCGGGAATGTGGTGGCAGGACCGGCCGTCATTGATTTGCACGGGACCTCTATCGTGGTGAACGAAAATCAAACCGTTACCAAAACGGATCATGGCGACTACATGATTCGGATCAATTCCAATTTGGAGGAGGAATAACCATGAAATCACTGCAGGAGCAGGAGCAGCATCGTAAGTTTTGGGACGGCGTTCAGCGAGCGTACATCCCGATCGACCCCTTACAAGTCCCCCCTTCGGTAAGCCTTCACAGCGAATATGAGGAAGAGATTGATCCGATTACGTATGAAGTGGTTCGTCATAATCTTTGGAATGTCAATCTGGAACAAGGCAAGATTGTGGAAAATTTGGCGGTATCCCCGATCACACTGGAAACAAGGGATTTCCAAACCGCCATTTTTACCGAGGATGCGGAAATTCTTTTTTTCGGCCCTTATCTTCAATATTTCGGTGGTATGCTGGATGTCATGATCAAGTATGTCATTGAGAAACGGGGAGAAGAACCGGGCATTCATGACGGCGATGTGTTTCTGCAAAACGATCCATGGGTCGGCACAGCACATCAACCGGATGTAGGTATATTTGCTCCTGTGTTTTGGGAAGGCCAGATCTTCTGCTGGGTTGCAAACTGCCTGCACCAAAATGACGTAGGAGGAACGACTCCGGGAAGCTTTTGTCCGAACGCTCAAGACATTTATTTTGACCCGCCGGTATTTCCGCCAGTCAGGATTGTGAAAGAAGGGAAGCTGGATATTGAAATTGAAGCGGCCTTCAGACGGCAATCTCGTACTCCGGTTAATGTAGCGTTGGACTTGCGGGCAGCAATCGCCGCTTGTCATGCGTCACGTGCAAGAATCCTGGGTCTGATTAAAAAGTATGGATCCAAGACCGTAAAGGGCGTCATGAAAAAGGTGCTGAATACAAGTGAAAAGGCGCTGCTTGATCGTCTTTCGACCATACCGGACGGAACGTGGAAAGAGCGTGCCTATCAGGAAGTGGCGGTTACAGGTGATCGCGGTGTGTACCGGATCGAACTATCGATTACGAAGAAGGGCAACACGTTGACGGTTAAAAATGAAGGAACAGACGGGCAAGCCGGTGCGATTAATCTGCCGTTTGCCGCTTGGCGAGGAGCCATTCTCTCGGCTTTTAACGTGATCTTATTGGCCGACCAAATGGGGGCAGGCGGAGGAGGAGCGGCCCGGCACTGCGAGTTTATTCCTACCCCTGGCACCATGACTTGTCCTGACTATGGAGTCGCGGTAAGCCCGGCGGGCATTTACGCAACGGAGCTTGGGGTAGCGATGGCGAACTCGGTTGTGTCCAAAATGCTGCTATCGTCCAGCGATCCGGATCTTCATAAACTGGCTTTGAGTACCACGAACGGCCAGTGGCAAATCCAAATTCATGCAGGAACCAACCAGCGTGGAGAGTATTATGTCGGACCGATGCTGGATACGATGATCGGCAGCAGCGGGGCCACTCCATACCGTGACGGTTCATTCGCAGACGGACAATGGTGGATTCCTGAAGGTCAAGGGCCCAATGTTGAAGGCTATGAACGCGATTGGCCGATTTTATATCTCTACCGCAAGGAACATCAGGATTCGGCCGGAGCAGGAAAATTTCGCGGTGGCAATGGCGGTATCCTCGCCTATATGCCGCACAAAGGCCAAGTCGGTCTAGGCGTATATACCGCCGAGGGCATTCCCAAAACCTCCGGCATTTTGGGAGGATCGCCGGGTACCCGTGGCGAGACGGTATTAATAAAATCGTCAAATATTAAAGAAATTCTTCAATCGGGCCGCCTCATTGACAATGTGGATGAACTCTCTGGCGAGCGGCCTTCGTTAACGGGGAAAGGACCTGCTCTGGCACTCGGCGACTCGGATGTTCTGGAATGGAACTGGGGCTCCTGCGCCGGTTATGGTGACCCTTTGCTTCGCGACCCTGAGCGTGTGCGGCAGGATGTGCTGGCCGGTACTACATCCGTCTCTTTTGCCGAAACGGTATATGGCGTTATTTTCACCGAGGAGATGACGGTCGATGAGAGAAGCACGGAGCAACGTCGGCTGCAAAACCGGAGGAAGCGTCTCGAAGACGCAGGAGCTCCTGTCTCCACCCATTTGGAGTTCAAGCTTCAGGAATTTCGTGTTCCACAAGGCATGCTGACATTAGGCGATAACTTTTGGTTCAACAAAACAAATGGCACGACAGAAATTTGCTGCTCCCATTGCGGGGAAGTGCTCGCAACCGGCGATCAGAATTACAAGTCCCGTGTCCCGGTTCGCAAAAGCGATGTGGGGAAGGTCGGCATAAAAAGCGTCGATTTAAAACGTTTCGTCGATGCGCATGTGTTGTATCATGAATACTTCTGCCCGACCTGCGCTACGGTTCTCTCGACGGAAGTTGTTCGAGAGGGAGATGAACCTCTACACGAATTTTTACTAAGTTAATACACCTGATCCCCATCCTCCCGGCAAGATTACACTTGCCGGGAAGGATATAGTTGCAAGCAGATCCACCAACATACCATCTGCATGGTATGTTGATGGTACAGTGTTGTGCGCCACCATGCAGCATGATCCGGTCTTATTCATTTTTTTGTAAAATGGGGGGGAATCGCGAAATGAAGAAGAGTACGAATACATGGAGAACGTTGTCGAGTCTGTTGGTTGCGTCCGCGATGTTAATCGTTGCCGCATGTGCCAATTCAACCGCTGTTGAACCGCAAAAAAGCGCATCCGACGGGGCAATATCCGGCGGAGCAAGTGGAGGTACAATCAAAATCGGAATGACTTCCGCATTGACGGGACCTTATAACGAATATGGGGAGGGAAATAAACGGGGGGTCGAATTGGCCATTGAAAAGTGGAACCAGCAAGGCGGGATTCATGGAAAAAAGATCGAACTCATCGCGTTGGACGATCAGCTTGTTCCCGATAAGGCGGCGAACAATATGCAGCAGCTTCTTGACGATAAAAGCATTGTCGCGATCATCGGCCCTGCCGGGAGCGGTCCGGCATTAGCTACAGTACCTTTAACGGAAGTTTACGGAATCATTCAAATTAACCCCGTGGCCCAGACTACCGACGTTACGTATCCTAACGGTGTAAATAACCCGCCGAGAAAAACGGTATTTTCCTTCGCGCTGCAAAACGATGTGGAAACGGATGTGCTCGCTACATTCGCGGGTGAGCAGTGGAAAAAGATCGGCCTCATTCACGAAAGTACGGCATACGGCAAATCCGGGATGGAATTGGTAGAGAAAATATTGAAGGAGAAATACAACATCGTTCCGGTCGGACGTGAACAATACAACCAGAAAGCGCCGGATATGACGGCCCAATTGGCCAAGCTGAAAAAGGAGGGAGCGGAGGTCATCGTCTGCGTCGGTTTAGGCGCCGATCTGGCCAACATTCGTAAGGGAATGAGCCGTCTGGACATGAATGTACCTCTCGTTGCGACGAATGGCGCCCTTTCCAATCCGTATAAAGAAGGCGCGGGCGATCTGGTCGTCGGCACGATCGGTACGATGATCAAAGCGTTCGGCGAGAACCCGTTGTCCGCACCGGCCAAGGAATTTGCCGACGCCTATATGAAAAAATACGGGAAAGACCGGTATTGGGGAGATGGAGATACGCCCCAGCTGTTCATGTCTTTGAACGTCACCAATGCCTACGATGGAGCCATTGTGCTGTTTGAAGCGATTAAAAAAGCCGACAGCACGAAAACGCCCGATATTATCGCGGCTTTGGAATCCATGAAAGACTACCAAGGGGTAAACGCCAATTATACGTTTAGCGGCAAGAAGCATCACGCCATCGGCACTGACGGTCTTGGATTGTTCCAGTATGTGAAAAATGGAGACAACATCCAATTGGTCCCTTATAAGAAATAAAATGCCGGGGGGCGACGTTTGGCGGTTTACCCTCCGCATCTATCTTCGAGGAGGAAACAGGATGGGGAATATTCAATTTTTGCTTGAATTAATATTTGCCGGAGTCTGTGTAGGATCCGTTTATTCCCTCGTAGCTCATGGGTTTAACATGACATTTTGGTCCAGCAAGGTTCTCAACTTCGGTCATGGGCCGTTTATTATGTTCTGTTCCATGCTCATTCTATCATTTCTTAATATGGGAATTTCCTGGGCAGTCGCCATTGTGTTTGGACTCATTTGCATTTCATTGCTGGGAATTATACTGGAGAGGGTTTCGATTCGTCCCTTAATCAAATATCCTTCCAGTATGGGATGGGTCGTGTCCACGCTCGGTACCGGACTGTTTTTACAGGCGCTGGCATCGAAAATATGGGGATCGCAAGCGATAGCGTATCCTGCATTTCTGTTCACAAGCACGGACTACGTTCCGTTGCTCAGCGTAAAGTTGTCCTCCCAATACTTGCTCGTCTTATTCGCTGCGCTATTTATCATGCTGTTCATGGAAATGGTCATGCACAAGACGATATGGGGGAAAGCAATGAAAGCGGTCTCTTACGATCCGACATTAGCCCGCATTATGGGAATAAAATCGAAGCTCGTCATTACGTATTCCTTTATTTTGAGCGCGATTTTGGCTGGCATCGCCGGTTTCCTGATCGCACCGATTTACGGGACGGTCAGCCCTGACTTCGGGATGAACATTATGGTGCTTGGCTTTGTCGCGACCGTACTTGGCGGGGTGGGAAGTTCGAAAGGCGCTTTAATAGGCGGCATACTGGTCGGCGTTATTGAAAAACTGGTTGGGGGGTATCTGTCCAGTTCCGCAGAGCACGGGGTTGCCTTTGCTATTTTGATCCTCATTCTCGCGATAAAGCCCGAAGGCTTGTTCGGGTCCAGGGCGGTGCTGAAAGTATGACGACGATGAGCATGAAGAAAGGCGTTCAGCCCGTATTGACGATGATCCTTGTTCTGCTGGTTGCCGCAGCTCCATTGTTTATGTCACCTTCTAATGTGCAGCTGTTTATTTTTTGGGGAATCAATATTTTGTTAGCGCAAAGCATTAACCTGCTGAGCGGTCTCGGCGGTCAAATCTCTCTCGGCCATGCGGCGTTTTACGCGATAGGTGCTTATGTTTCCGCCATCTTCATGGTGCGTTTCGGTTTTCCATTATATGTTACGATTTTACTGTCGGCTGCTGTAAACGCATTGGTAGGATTTCTTGTTTCATTTCCGGCCGGAAGAGTCAGAGAATTTTACTTGGCGATGATGACCTTGGGCTTCGGTTTCGTGATCGAGGAGATCATCAAAGAATGGTCCAGCGTCACCGGTGGGGTCATGGGATTAAGCGGAATCCCTTCTCCCAAGCTGGGCACCATGCTTTTGTTCGGCATCAAATTGAATTTGATCCACTATTATTGGATCGTATTTCTGGTTGTCGCGTTGATTGTGTGGATGCTGCGGAATTTCGTCCAGTCGTACTACGGCCGTTCCTTTCTGGCTATTCACCGGAGCGAACTCTCCGCATCCAGTATCGGCATCTCTCCGGGCCGGGTCAAGCAGCTCGCCTATACGATGAGCGCTTGCCTGGCGGGTATTGCCGGTGCGCTGTATGCGCATCTGATGGCTTACATCGGGGCGAATTCTTTCGGCATGATGCAATCGATTGAAATTCTTGTTATGGGCATACTTGGCGGATTCGGAACCATTATCGGTCCCATTCTCGGCGCTGGATTTTTGACTTTTATTGCAAACAAGCTGCAATTTATTAAAGATTATCAGCTGAT
This sequence comes from Paenibacillus sp. EPM92, assembly GCF_016586185.1. Lineage (NCBI taxonomy): Bacteria > Bacillati > Bacillota > Bacilli > Caryophanales > Paenibacillaceae > Paenibacillus > Paenibacillus sp. EPM92. Next base: position 44,649 of record NZ_BCPS01000076.1, on the reverse strand, counting down.
GATTTATTCGCTTCTTCTCGTCATTTCCTTTCTGTTTATCCCCAGAGGCTTTGCCGGCTTATTGGGAATCCGTACGGCACTTAGCAAGGAAAAACGTCTCCAAAAGGTAAAGCCGATTTCTGAGGTTAAGCCTCTGCGCATTCCCGGGAGGGAGGCACGCACGCTTTCCTACAGGCCTCATCACAAAAAGTTAAAGGTGGAAGGCGTGATCAAGGATTTTGGCGGACTTCGCGCGCTGCAGCATGTGAGCCTGGAGCTGGGGCAAGGTACCATTCTGGGCTTGGTAGGTCCTAACGGTTCGGGGAAAAGCACATTGGTCAACGTGATCAGCGGCGTTTACCCGGTGACTGAAGGCAAAATCAGTTTCGGCAAGGCAGAAATCACCAATATGCCTACGCATGCCATTGCCGGTCAGGGCATTATTCGAACCTTTCAGGACCCGCACAATGTCGGCAATATGACGGTCAAGGAAAATCTGCTGTTAGGCAGACATCAAAAATACCAATCCGGCATTGTGTCCTGCGTTCTCAATTTGAAAAGCTCTCTGCTTGAAGAACAGGAAATGCTGGTCAAAGTTCATGAAATGATGGAGCTCTGTTCACTCGCACAGTACTCGGAAGAATTGGTCGAAAATTTACCGTACGGCGTACAGCGAATGGTAGAAGTGGCAAGAGCGATTCTGGCTGAACCTGAATTGCTGCTCCTGGATGAGCCGGCAGCGGGATTGTCCGAGCATGAAATGCAGGAATTAAGCAAGCTTATCCGGTATGTCAAGACGCTAGGGATCTCGGTCATCCTCATTGATCATCATATGGAATTTCTAATGGGTCTTATCGATGAGGTGATCGTATTGGATTCCGGTAAAATGATCTATTCGGGCGATGCGCAGGGCATGCAAACGAATCAGCAGGTGATTGAAGCCTATTTGGGGGTTGCGAATCATGCTTAGCGTGCGGAATGTACATGTCAGTTATGGTCCAATCAAAGCCTTGAAAGGGGTTTCTCTTGACATTCGAAGCAAGGGGATTACCGCCATCATTGGCGCGAACGGTTCGGGGAAAACGACCCTGCTTAATTTCATCAGCGGGTTGGTAACGCCCGAGGAGGGCGATCTGCTGTTTGAAGGAATCTCCATTGCAGCATGGCCTACGGAAGCCCGGGTCAAACAAGGCATCGCTCACGTAATGGAGGGGCGCCGTTTATTCAAGGACCAAACGGTCCACGATAATTTGCGGCTGGCCGCACATTTTCGTACACCCAGGCTTGAGAAGAAAACGATAGCTAACAAGATTGAGCAGGTGTTTCAGCGGTTTCCGATTCTGGAAAGCAAGAAGCATCAGCTGGCCGGCACGCTCAGCGGGGGACAGCAGCAGCTGTTGATTATATCGGCGGCTTTGCTTTCGGCTCCTAAATTGCTTCTGCTCGACGAGCCGTCTCTGGGTTTGGCTCCGGTTATTATCGACGAGGTATATGCATTTTTGCAAGAGCTTAATCAGGCGGGAATGACTATATTTATTTCGGAACAGATGGCGGCTCTCGCGCTGCGCATCGCCGACTATGGCTATGTGCTGGATCGCGGCGTAATCGTGAAAAGCGGGGACAGCGCTTATTTGAAAGATTTGCTCGCTTCCGACGATCTTTCGTCCATCTATTTGGGTAAAGGGAACCATTAGAGGAGTGATGTTCATGTCAAGCTGCTACCGGTTTATTCCGGTTGAGAAAGTGTTCCATGGTGCTGGCGTCATTGAAAATTTGCCTGCGGAAATCGATCGTTTAGGCGCCAGGAAAGCTGCATTGCTTACCAGTAACAGCCTGTTCGCTTCTCCGGTTATCAAACGCTTGGAACAGCTGTTGGGAAGCCGTTTGGAGGTTGTCCTCTCGGGTACCGTACAGCACGCGCCAAGCCAGTCGATTTTCGAAATCGCTTCCAGGCTGAGGGACCGGGGTATCGACCTGTTAATCAGTTTAGGTGGCGGCACGGTCATCGACTCTGCAAAGGCCATCGCTTTAGTATTGGGAGAGGGCCTCGATGAGCCGCAGCAATTACAATCGTATTCGGTCAAATTCGAGTATCCCGATAAAATCGAAATTCCTCAAGTCAAGCAAAAATTAATACCGCACATCGCCGTTCCAACGACTTTGTCCGCAGCCGAGTTTTCCAACATTATCGGCATTACAGATGAGCACAGGAAGGTAAAGGAACTGTACATCGATGACCAATTGACGCCGAAAGTCGTATATATGGATCCGGAGCTCTGCACGGACACGCCGGACTGGCTGTGGTCGGCCACCGGGATGAGAGCGCTGGATCATGCCATTGAAACCGTTTATTCCAAGCAAACTCACCCCATCACTACGGCACTCGCGCTCCAATCGATCCGGCTGCTGAGCGAATATCTTCCGAAATGTAAAAAAGATCCAGCGGATTTGCAAGCGAAGCTGCAATGTCAAATGGCTGCCTGGATGTCGTTCTTTGGCGTGAGCAACGTGATGATGGGACTCAGCCACGGCATCGGACACCAAATAGGAGCCCATGCCAACGTTGCCCACGGCGTCACTTCCTGCATTATGCTTCCGCATGTCATGCGCTTTTCGCTGCCCTTTACCTTGGAGCAGCAAGCCCTGATCAGTGCCGCCATGGGTGGCGAAGTAAGCGGCAGGAGTGTGGAGGAAGCCGCCGCAATGGCTTCGCAGCTGGTGGTCAAACTGGTGGCTGATTTGCAGCTGCCGCTTAGGCTTCGCGATGTCCAGGTGCGCAAAGAGCAATTTCAACCGATTGCGGAGGACGCCATGAGAGATCTGGTCGTGGCAAGCAGTCCCAGACCTGTACAAGGAACCGGCGAGATTGTAGCTCTTCTCGAAGCCGCATGGTAGGGAAGTGTAATTCATGATAAGAGGTGAGAGATGAATGCGGGGAAGACTGGCAGGGAAAGTAGCGCTTATCACCGGTGCTTCGAGAGGTCTTGGAGCGCTGGAAGCCGTTATGTTCGCCAAAGAAGGAGCGCAGGCCGTTATCGTGTCCGATGTTAGCCAGTCGGCTTTGCAGGAGACGGTGAAGGCGGTGGAAGAACTGGGCGGAGCGACGACTGTTATTCCGCTTGAACTGAATGTCACCCTTGAAGAAGATTGGACCCAGGCGGCAATCTCGATCGAGAAGCGGTTTGGGAAACTGGATATTTTAGTCAACAACGCGGGAATTACCAAGAGGGAACGGTTTGTCGACTGCTCTCTGGCCGATTGGAACCGGGTGATTGCCGTTAACCAGACCGGCGTATTTCTTGGGATGAAATATAGTGCGCCGCTGCTCCGAAAGTCAGGCCGCGGGTCGATTATTAATATGTCGTCGATCGCCGGAGTGACCGGTTATTTTGCAGCTCCCTATACAGCGAGTAAATGGGCGGTGAGAGGAATGACCAAGGCCGCTGCGCAGGAATTTGGCGGTTGGGGAATCAGGGTGAATTCGGTTAATCCCGGCTTCATCTGGACGCCGCTTACGTTACCGGCCAAGCAAATGGTAGAGGCTTTTAACAAAGTGAACGCCCTCGAACGGGCGGGTGAGCCGGAGGAAGTCGCCCAGGCCGTTATTTTTCTCGCTTCCGACGAATCCTCCTACATGACCGGAGGGGAAATAACGCTCGACGGGGGAATGACGGCAGGCGGCGAAATCCGGCTGATCGCCAAGGAACTCGGCATTTATCGTGATGAGTAATCCGTCCTGCCGCTGAACGTTCAGCGTCTCCCTTCCAAGCAGCAAAGAAATGAACCAGGTATTGCCAAAATACCATCCGGTCGGTATAATTATCATAAGGTTAATAAATACCGACCGATCGGTATGTTTCATTGGGGGGAAGGTGAAGGCGTTGGTCCATCTTACAGAAATACGCACCCGGTATTGTGAATCGGATGCACTTGGCCATATTAACAATGTCAGCTATTTTATTTATTTTGAGCAGGCGCGCGTCGATTTTTTGCTGGACAGCGGCATGGTACTTCCATCCGAGAAGTTCCCGTTTCTTGTTGCTTCGCTGCATTGTGACTACAAGAAGCAGGTCTACATCAATCAGAGCTTGAAGATCCACACCTATGTCATGGATATCGGCAGATCCAGCTTCAAATTGGGACATGAAATCCATGATAAAGACTCGAACGAGTTGCTGGCAGTAGGCGAAGCGGTCCTGGTGAGTTATGATCTAATTGCGGAGAAAACGACCCGGCTAACCGATGAGCTGCGTTTCAAGCTGGAAAACTATGTTCGAGTAGAAATTAATAACAGTAAAGGTGTGAAATCAAGTGACGTTTGACGGATCTTCAGTGAACCGCAGGCAGGGAAGCGATACAAAAACGGAAATTTTGGACATCGCGTTGTCTCTGTTTGTTAAGAAAGGGTATCATGAAACCTCCATGCAGGATATTGCCGACACAGCCGGTCTAACCAAAGGCGGATTATATTACTACATAAAGAGCAAGGACGACGTACTGTTTTTGCTACACGACCGCTTTATTGTCGAAGGATTAAGACGTTTGCGTCTGGTAGAGGCCGAATCACTTGAGCCTGAGCATAAGCTGATCGAACTGCTGAAGATGCACCTGCAGATCATTGACCAATTCAAGGACGACATTACCCTGTTCTTTAACTGTATGAAGTATTTAAGCGACGACAAAAAGCAGGCCGTACAGGAGAAGCGGGATGAATACGAAGACATCTTCGTGCGCGTCTTGGAAGAAGGCAAGAACAAAGGCGTCTTTAAAGTCGAGGACAGCCACATCGTCGTGCTGTATGTTCTGGGAGCCTGCAACTTTATGCATACCTGGTATAAGCCGGGCAAAGGAAAGTCGATCGAGGAGCTGTCGGATATCTTTATTACTCTCATCACCAAAGGCTTATTTCAGTAAAACCGAAAAGGGGACGGTAACGTGAAGATAAGCAAAGAGCGGCTGCTCGAACTTTATGAAACGATGATGAAGATACGAAATTTCGAAGAGAGAGTCTCCGGGCTGTTTGCCGGCGGGCACATTCCCGGATTCCTCCATCTCTATGTCGGCCAGGAAGCGGTGGCGGCCGGTGTTTGCGCCAATCTTCACAAGGACGATTACATCACGAGCACCCACCGCGGACACGGACACTGCATCGCCAAAGGCGCCGACGTCAAACGGATGATGGCCGAATTATTCGGCAAACGGACCGGTTACTGCAAAGGAAAAGGCGGTTCCATGCACGTCGTCGACGTCAACTTGGGGATCCTTGGCGCTAACGGAATCGTCGGTGCGGGCATGCCGATTGCGGTGGGGGCGGCTTTTTCCGCCAAAACCAAGGGCACCGGCCAGGTTGCCGTAGCCTTCTTTGGAGAAGGTGCGACGGGAACGGGCTATTTTCACGAATCGTTGAATTTGGCTGCCGTTCTGAAGCTGCCCGCCATCTTTGTATGCGAGAGCAATCAATATGCGGAATTCACTCCTCGGGAAAAACATTTGCCGGTGAAAACCGTGGCGGAGCGAAGCAAAGCGTACGGGATCGAAGGCCATGCTATGAATGGAAATAATGTGGTGGAAGTATTTGAAGAGCTGTCGGCCATTGTGGCCAAGGTGCGTAAGGGAGGAGGACCTGTCATCGTGGAATGCTTCACCAATCGTTGGAGCGGCCACTATGAAGGCGATCCGCAAAAATATCGTCCGTCCGGCGAGGCTGAGGCGTGGAGGAAGAAGGATCCGATCCTCCATGTGGAGCAAGTGCTGCGTGAGCAGTATGACGTTGATATAACGGAGCTTGCCGCGATCAAGGATCAGGTCGAGCGCGAAATCGATGAAGCGGAGCGGTTTTCGATGGAAAGCCCGCTGCCCGAAGGCGAAGAAACGCTGCAGGACGTTTATGCTTCTTAACTTGGGAGGTGGAAGTTTTGGCGGTACTGCGATACAACCAGGCCATTAACTTGGCGTTGAAAGAGGAAATGCACAGGGACGAAAGCATCATTTTGGCCGGAGAGGATATTGCGGCGTCAGGCGGATCGTTCGGCGTGACGCGCGGCTTGATGGAGGAATTCGGCGAAGCCCGGGTTGTCGACACGCCCATCAGTGAAGGTGCGATTATCGGCATGGCCATCGGTTCCGCCGCCAGCGGGCTCCGGCCGGTCGTCGAAATCATGTTTATGGACTTCATCGGTGTCTGCTTTGACATGATTATCAACCAAACGGCGAAAATGCGGTTTATGTCCGGCGGACAAATGAAAATGCCGCTCGTCATTCGTACCCAGGCCGGGGCGGGATCAAACGCGGGGCCGCAGCATTCGCAAAGCCTGGAAGCGCTGCTTATGCATATTCCAGGACTGAAAGTAGTGATGCCCTCGAACCCTTACGATGCGAAGGGCCTGCTCAAAGCAGCGATACGCGACGATGATCCCGTTATTTTCATTGAGCACAAGATGCTGTACAGCTCGAAGGGAGAGATCCCCGATGAAGAATACACCGTTCCGCTCGGTCAGGCAAAGGTAGTTAAGGAAGGCCGCGATGTGACCGTCATTGCGCTTGGCCAGATGGTCAACAAAGCGCTGCAGGCGGCACAGGTGCTGGAGGAGTCGGGAATCAGCGTGGAGCTGATTGATCCGCGGACGGTTACTCCGCTCGATAAGGAAACGATTCTCGAATCGGTGAAGAAAACGGGAAGGCTCGTTATCGTTCACGAAGCGGTGAAAATCGGCGGGATCGGAGCCGAGCTGGCCGCGATGGTGCAGGAGGAGGCGTTCGACTACCTGGATGCTCCCATTCAAAGGGTCGCCGCTCCGTTCTCGCCTGTACCGTACAGCAAACCGCTCGAGCATTACTATATGCCGAATGAGAATAATATTATCGAAGCGGTTCAGCGAATCTGTGTGGGCAGACAGTTCGCAGCTGCGAAGTAGGGAGGGGGACGGAATGACAAGCGTCAGGCGGATATTCGCTTCTCCACGTGCGAGAGCTCTTGCAGCACAGCAGAACATCCCGTTGCCCGAAGTGGCAGGAAGCGGGCCTTCCGGCCGAATCATTGAACAGGATGTGCAGGTTTACCGTTCGCAGCGTGCAAACATGTCTAGTGGGCCTGCCGAAAGAGATCCAAGCATTCGGCCGGACAAGAAGATTCAAGCCACTCCGCTCGCCAGAGCGATCGCTCAGTTGGAAAACATCGACCTGTCCACGGTAGCGGGATCCGGTGTGAGCGGCAAGATCAGGAGCTCCGATGTACGGCCGCGGAAAGAGGAATCAGCTTCGGCCGGTTTTTCTGCAGAGCGCGTTCCCCCCATGGAAGCAGTTCCGATGACGGGAATGCGTAAAATCATCGCGGAACGGATGGCCTACAGCAAGCAGACGGCTCCCCACGTCACGCTTACGGTGAAAGCGGAAGTGACCCGGCTTGCAGAGCTTCGAAGCAAATGGATGCAGGACGGCATGAAGGTGAGCTATACGGATCTTCTGGTGAAAATCGCAGCAGAGAGTTTACGTGCGCATCCGCGTGTCAATGTCTCCATGGAACAGGACGGGATCGTCAGGCATCGACAATGCGATATCGGCGTGGCCGTCGCTTTAGAGGAAGGCTTAATCGTCCCGGTCATTCGTGATGCCGATCGAAGGCGCCTGCAGGACATTTCCAAGGACCTGCAGGATAAGGTCAAACGATCCAAAGAAGGCAAGCTTCGGCGGGATGAAGTGCAGGGCGGCCGGTTCACGATCAGCAACTTGGGCATGTATGAAGTGGATGCGTTCACCCCGATTATCAATCTTCCTGAAAGCGCTATCCTCGGGGTGGGAAGAATGATCGAGGATTTGATCGTACATAACGGGCAAATTCACATCGGGAAAACCATGGTCCTGTCGCTGTCCTTTGACCATCGGGTGATGGATGGCGCACCTGCGGCTTTGTTCTTAAAAAATATAAAAGAGTTGCTGGAGAATCCGGAATCTCTTCAGGACTCTTTGTAGGAGCAGTGAAGATGAAAAAGGAGATTATCGTTCCAAAAGCGGGACTCACCATGACGGAAGCGACCGTTGGACTGTGGCTGGTCTCCGAAGGGGATCCGGTTGAGAAGGACCAAGTCGTTCTGGAGCTTGCGACGGACAAAATTACGGTCGAAGTCACCGCCCCTTACGACGGAATCATGGTCTCTATTCTACACCAGGAAGGGGAAACCGTTGCGACCGGGGAGTGTCTTGCCATTATGGAGACGGAAGCTGCGGAGGCGGAACGGTCTTCAGCTTCACAAGCGGCATCCGGCGCAGCCGGAGAAGGAAAGAAGTACGATGTAGCGGTGATTGGAGCGGGGCCCGGCGGGTACGTCGCCGCTATACGCGCTGCTCAGCTTGGCGGCAAGGTCGCCCTGATCGAGCAACGCGATTTGGGAGGCACCTGCCTGAACACGGGCTGCATTCCGACGAAGACGCTGCTGCGGGCTTCGGAATTCGTCAAAATGCCGAAAACCGCAGCGGAATACGGCGTTTTCTTCGAAAAACCCCGGGTCGATTACTCCCGTTTGATCGATTACAAGGATCAGGTCGTCCGAAAGCTGCAGAACGGCGTCGCGGGACTGCTGCACAAGAATAAAATCGAGCTGCTCAAGGGGCTTGGCAGGGTCGTCGATCCGCATACCATTGAAGTGCGGACGGAAGACCGAGAGAGCCATAGGATCGAAGCGAACCATATCATCGTGGCGAGCGGTTCCCAGCCGCACATGCCGGAGATTCCGGGGCTGAAGCAGGCAGGCCCGATGACCAGCACCGAAGCGCTTGCCGGCAAAGAACGGCCGAGAAGCGTGGCCATTATAGGCGCCGGAGCGATCGGATGCGAATTTGCCGGTATTTATGCCCCTTTGGGCACAGAAGTCACCCTGATCGAAAGCGCCGATCAAATCCTGCCCGGGACGGACCGGGATCTATCCCGCGTTCTCGCGGAATCCCTCCATCAGGAACAGGTGCGAATTCTTACTTCCGCAACCGTTACCCGCATCGATATCCATGGCGGCCGTAAGGTCGTACATGTAGAAACCGCCCAAGGCACACAGGCCATTGAGGTCGATGCCATTCTTGCGGCGACAGGAAGAAGGCCGGATCTGGAACAGATGCGGGAGCTCGGCGTCCGGCTGGAAGGCGGAAAAATCGCCGTGGATGATCAGATGAGAACCAGCATCCCATCCATCTACGCCGTTGGGGACGTCACGGGAATCGAGTTCCTGGCCCATGTTGCCTCCGCTCAAGGAGTCGTCGCAGCCGAAGCCGCCATGGGGCGGCCTTCCAGAATGGACTACCGCACGGTTACCCGCTGTATTTACACGTCTCCCGAGATCGCATCCGTAGGCTTGAACGAGCGGCAGGCCAAAGAGCAGGGACGGGATTATCAGATCGGCAAATACGCTTTTGAAGCAAACGGAAGGGCCATGACTTACGGGGAAACCGCTGGATTTGTGAAAGTACTGCGTGATACCAGGTACGGCGAAATTCTCGGTATCCATATCATCGGCCCGAACGCATCCGAACTTATCGGAGAGGCGATGATGGCCGTCCATTTGGAGGCAACCGCAGAGGAATTTGCATTAGCCATTCACCCGCATCCTACGCTGTCGGAAGTGCTGGTCGAGGCGATTCTCGCGAGCATGGGACGCGGCATCCATTCTTAACCGTGAAGGAGAGATTTGTATGCAGTCTTTTCAATATATCAGGTTGGAAAACAACTCCGGGCTCGCCACGATCGTCCTGGACCGCCCGGAAACATTGAACGCCATCAACGACGCGGTTCTGGATGAGCTGGATCAAGCGTTCACGATGCTGGAGCGGGACGATCAGGCAAGGGTGGTCATGATTACCGGTGGCGGGGATAAAGCGTTTGTTGCCGGCGGAGATATTGCTGCGATGCGGCAGATGAGTGTTCTGGAAGGCGAGAAATTTGTGTACCGCGGACAGGAAGTATTGAAGAAAATAGAAGACTCGCGAAAAGTCGTCATCGCGGCGCTTAACGGCTATACGCTCGGGGGAGGAATGGAACTCGCTTTGGCCTGCGACATTCGAATTGCCTCGGAGAAAGCCAAATTAGGGCTGCCGGAAGTATGCATCGGCCTTTATCCCGGATGGGGCGGCACCCAGCGACTGGTAAGGCTCGTCGGTAAAGGAATCACCAAAGAACTGGTGTTTACCGGAGAACGTCTTTCCGCCGAAGAAGCCAAGGAGCTCGGATTGGTGAACAAAGTCGTGAAGCATGAAGAATTGTTGCCCTACTGCCGGACGCTGGCCGATAAAATAATAGCCAATAGTCCGATTGCCGTCATGCAGGCTAAAAAAGCGATTAATCAAGGAAGCGAAATTTCTCTGGACCAGGCACTGGTTCTGGAAGCGGAAGCATGGCTTGTCAACTTCAGCACCGAGGACAGAGTAGAGGGTCTAACTTCTTTTCTTGAAAAACGCAAGCCCCATTATAAAGGCAAATAAGCAAAAGGCAGGGTTGATTTATGAAACATATGGGAAATAACAATTTTTCATCCCTTGTGACCCGAGGCGCTTTAAACAACCCGAACAAAGAAGTCATCACCTTCAAGCAGCAAAGAATGACGTACCGCGAGCTTCAGGAGAGAGTTAGCGCCTTAGCGCAAGGGCTGCTTGATCTCGGAGTAAAGAAGGGCGATGTGGTTGCGATTCTCTTATTTAACCACACCGAATATTTTGAAATTATTTTTGCCGCCAACCGGATCGGAGCGATCTTTCTGCCGCTAAACTTCCGCTTAGCCGCCGATGAAATCGCATACATTGCAGACAATGCCGATGCCAAAGCTATTTTCTCGGAGGACTCCTTCCATGAAACGCTGGATTCCATTCGGGGGAATGTGCAGCAGCTTCAGCATTATATTACGCTGTCCGCCAACGAACCGTCCGGTTGGACCCGATACGAACAATTGATAGAAACGAACCGGGGCGCCGACGTTCAGGACGCGCACGTCGAACTGGACGACCTGCACCGCTTGATGTATACGTCCGGCACGACTTCCCGGCCCAAAGGCGTCATGATTACCTATGGAAATCTGTACTGGAAAAATATCGGCCATATTTGGGAATTCAATATTACGCCGGACGACAAAACGTTAATCTCCGGGCCATTGTATCATGTCGGAGCGCTCGACTTGACGGCAACCGGCACCCTCTATCGCGGTGGAAGCATCGTCATTGTCAACAAGTTCAACACGCTCGAAGTGCTGGAGACGATCCAGAGAGAGAAGCCGACGAACATCTGGCTGGCTCCCGCCATGGTCAACATGATTCTGCAGGAACCGACGACGGATCAATATCAGCTGGATTCGATCCGTTACATTATCGCGGGCGGGGAACGAATGCCGGAGCCGCTCATCCAAAAAATCCAGCAGTTGTTTAAAAACGCCTGGTTTTGCGACGCGTACGGATTAACCGAAACGGTGTCGGGGGACACCTTCATGCCGAGCAGCATGACGATTGAGAAGCTCGGCTCGGTCGGGCGGCCCTGCCTGCATCTCGATCTGAAAATCGTAGATGAGCAGGGACATGAAGTTTCGCCGGGCGAGGTGGGTGAAATCGTATTGCGGGGACCGAAAATCTCAAAAGGATATTGGAAAAACCCGGAGGCTACCGGGAAAACGTTTAAAGACGGCTGGTTTTTCACAGGAGACATGGGCAGACTGGACGCGGACGGCTTCCTGTTTATCGTAGACCGCAAGAAAGATATGATCATCAGCGGCGGAGAAAATATCGCATCGCTGGAGGTGGAACGCGTTCTTTATGAACTTCCGACAGTACTTGAAGCTTCTGTAATCGGGGTACCGAACGACAGGTGGGGAGAAGTGCCGAAGGCGTTCGTCGTCGTGAAGCCGGGGGCAACCCTGACCGCAGAAGAAATTCAAGAGCATTGTATGTCCAGACTGGCTAAATTCAAAGTGCCGAAAGAAGTGGAATTCATAGATAAACTTCCGCGGAATCCGTCCGGTAAAGTGCTGAAAAGACTATTGAGGGAATAGAAGGAGGATGAATCTGAATGAATTTTGAAATAACCGACGAACAAAAAATGATGCGGGACGGCGTTCGACAAATAGCTGAAGATTTCGGGCTGGACTATTGGCGGGAAAAGGACGACAAGCACGAATTCGTCTCTGAATTATGGAGCGAGCTCGGCAAAAACGGTTATATCGGTGTGGCCGTTCCGGAGAAATTCGGCGGCGTCGGACTTGGGATGATGGAAATGACCATGGTGATCGAGGAGCTGGCTAAAGGGGGGGCCGGGTCCACGGTAGCACAGCTGTTTATGCTCACTCCCGTTTTCGGCGGAGTGACGATCGATCTTCACGGCAGCGAAGCGCAAAAGGAACAGTATCTGACGAAGATGTCCGCCGGACAGCTTAATTTCTGCATGGCGCTGACGGAGCCGAACGCAGGCAGCAACTCGCTTGAGATCACGACGATTGCCAGGAAAGAAGAAGATCATTACGTGATCAACGGTCAAAAAATTTGGATATCCGGTGCCGATGTGGCCGATAAAATGCTGATCGTCGCCCGAACGACAAAGCGCAGCGAAGTGCAGAAAAAAACCGAAGGAATCAGCCTCTTCCTGGTGGATACCAAGGACCCCGCCATTACACTTCAGCCTATTGAGAAAGTGGGGACCCGCTGTGTGCGGTCCGATACGGTATTTATCGAAAATTTGAGAGTGCATAAAGACAACCTGATCGGAGAAGAAGGCAAAGGCTGGTCATACCTTGTGGATACGCTTAACGCAGAACGGATTGTGACGACAGCCGGGCTCATTGGGACGGGGCAGCTCGCTCTGCAGCTCGCGGTGAATTACGCGAAAGAACGGGTGGTGTTTAACAACACCCCGATCGGCGCTTATCAAGGCATCCAATTCCCGCTTGCGAAAATTCGGGCCGAACTGGAGCTGGCGCAGCTGATGAATTATAAAGCCGCATGGCTCTATGATCAGAAGAAACCGAACGGCACCGAAGCGAACATGGCCAAATTAATCGCCGCCGAAGCAGCCTTCCATGCTTGCGACCGGGCCATGCAGGTAATGGGCGGGTATGGCTATGCGAAAGAATACCACATTGAACGGTTGTGGCGCGACGTCAGACTTTTCAAAATCGCCCCCGTATCTGAAGAAATGATATTGAATTATATCTCGCAGCATGATCTCGGTCTGCCGCGGTCTTATTAACTTTCGTTTGCCTTGATTGATTGCGGAGGAGGAGTGAAGGATGGACATCTTGGTTTTGCTGAAACAGAGCTTAGGCACGGAAGAAAAAATTTTCATCGAGAACAAGAAGATCAAAGAGGATGACGCGGAATTTGTGATCAATCCTTATGACGAATATGCGGTGGAGGAAGCGATCCGCTGGAAGGACGAATTAGGCGGTGAAGTGACCGTGCTTACCGTGGGACCGTCCAGAGCCGAAAGCGCGCTCAGGACTGCGCTGGCTATGGGGGCAGACCAAGCGATACACGTGATATCCGAGGAAAGCCAGCATGATGAAGCGGCGATTGCCAGCATCATCGCCAAAGCCATCTACGGGAAATCCTACGATTTGATTCTTGCCGGAAATATGGCCATTGATTCGGGAGCCGGCCAGGTTGCCGTACGTGTCGCCGAACGGCTCGGGATTCCCCACGTGTCGACGATTACGAAACTAACCATCGACGGCAACCGAGCCGCCATTGAGCGTGATGTAGAGGGTGACGTAGAGGCAGTGGAGGTCGACCTTCCTTTGCTGGCGACCGCCCAGCAGGGATTAAATGAACCCCGTTATCCGTCTCTGCCCGGCATCATGAAGGCGAAGAAGAAGCCGCTTCAGCAGCTGACCGTCGCCGATCTGAACATGAAGTCGGAAGAATTGCAGATCTATACCCAGGTTGTCGATCAATATTTGCCTTCCCCGAAGCAGGCCGGTCGCATGCTCCAGGGAGAGTTGAAGGATCAGGTGAAGGAACTGGTACATTCGCTGCGCAGCAAAGAAAAGGTCGTATAGGGAGAGATTGATGATGAGTAGAAAAGTGCTGGTAGTCGGGGAAACAAAAGACGGGCATTTGCGACATGTAACGTTCGAAGCTTTGACGGCCGGCAGAAGACTGGCAGACGGCGGACCGTTGATAGCCGCACTCTTTGGATCAGACGCTGAATCGTATGCTGAAGAAATAAGCAAGTACGGCGCGGAACAGCTTTACGCGATTTCCGGTGAAGGGGCCCATCCAACCAATGAATACTGCACCGAGGCACTCTTTCAACTCATTCAGGAGATACGTCCCGATGCCATACTGATGGGTCATACGTCGGCAGGCAGAGATATCGCTCCCAGACTCGCTGCGCGTATGGGTGTCGGATTGATCTCGGATTGCATTGGAATGGAAGTGACGGGAGAAGACGTTTTCTTTACAAGGGCGGTCTATTCCGGTAAAGCGTTCCAAATCAAGTCATTCCGCAGCGGCACGATCTATGCCACGCTGCGCCCGAATAACATTGACGTCTCCGAAGCTCCTGCCCAAACCGCTGCGGCTGTTTTCCGTCCGGACGTCAAAGATCTGAAAGTGCTGGTCAAAGACATCGTTCGCAGAACGTCGAGCGGCGTGGATTTGAGCGAAGCCAAAATCATTGTAGCCGGAGGCCGGGGAGTGAAGAGCGCGGAAGGCTTCGAACCGCTCCGTGAGCTCGCAGCTGTGCTGGGAGCCGCTGTGGGCGCCTCCCGGGCGGCATGTGATTCGGGATTCTGCAACTATGCGCTGCAAATCGGCCAGACGGGTAAAGTGGTAACCCCGGACTTATACATTGCCTGCGGCATTTCCGGTGCTATTCAGCACCTGGCCGGCATGTCCAATTCGAAGGTGATTGTCGCCATCAATAAAGACCGCGAGGCTCCGATATTCAAGATTGCGGATTACGGCATCGTGGGCGACCTGTTTGAAGTTGTCCCTATGCTGACGGAGGCCTTTAAGCAAACCTTGCACGATGCGGCGGGTTGACCGCTGACGGAAGACCCGGATGTAAAAACAAACAGCGACAAGTAAGGTACCCGCAGAGGATGGGGGAATGATCATGCTGTCACTTTTAAATTTCATAGCCTTTCTCGCTGTAACCGGATATGCGCTGTACCTTGCCGCTCATGTCATCTACAGCCGCATCATGTTCATTCAACTAGGCAAAAAATCGAACTTGCGAAAAGATACCGCGGTCCGGATCAACGAGTTTCTCGTTCATGTATTCGGGCAGCGAAAACTTTTCAAGGACGCCAAAAGCGGCGTCATGCACTTTATCCTGTTTTACGGCTTTATCATCCTTCAGTTCGGGGCTATCGAGCTCATGATCAAAGGATTTATCAAAGGCTTTGAATATCCGATCGGGGAATTTCATCCCTATTTCAGCGTTCTCCAGGAAGTCACTACGTTACTCGTCCTTCTTGCTGCGCTTTATGCCTTTTACCGCCGTTATATAGAAAGACTGGCGCGGTTGAAAAGGGGATTCAAAGCGGGCCTCGTCATCATGTTCCTCTCGGTTTTGATGTTCTCGATCTTGATGAGCCTGGCTTTTGAGCATCTTTGGCTCGGGAATACGGGAAGCCCCTATGCTCCGATTTCTTCGATCATCGCGGGTTGGTTCGCCGGCATCGGTCCGGCTGCGGCGGGCGTAGGGTTCTATGTGTTCTGGTGGATTCATCTGCTCACCCTGCTGTCGTTTGCCGTCTATGTCCCGCAGTCCAAGCACGCGCATATCATTTTTGCACCCGTGAACGTCTATCTGCGGGATACGAAACCGGCAGGAAAGCTGACTTCTATAAATTTCGAGGATGAAACGCAGGAAACATACGGGGTTGGCAAAATCGAAGAGTTCCGCCAAAACCAGTTGATGGATCTGTATGCCTGTGTCGAGTGTGGGCGCTGCACCCAGATGTGTCCGGCTTCGGGTACGGGAAAAACGTTGTCGCCGATGGACGTCATCACCAAGATGAGGGATCATTTAACGGAAAAGGGAGCGGCCATCACCTCCCGGACAGCGTGGATGCCTGGTTTCGTCTTCAAAGATCCCGGAGCGGATACGCTGGTCAAGAAGGCGGGGACGACGGATTCACTAGCGGCAAATCTGGTCGGAGAGGTGATCACCGAGGAGGAATTGTGGGCCTGTACGACCTGCCGGAACTGCGAAGATCAGTGCCCGGTGGCCAATGAGCATGTCGAAATGATTATCGATATGCGCCGTCATCTCGTATTAACGGAAGGCCGTATGCCGTCCGAAGCGGTCCGTTATTTCCAGAACGTCGAGCGGCAGAGCAATCCGTGGGGAATCAGCCGGACAGAGCGGATCCTATGGCGTGAAGGACGGGAGGATATCGTCGTCCCGACGGTTAAGGAAGTGGATGAATTTGAGTATTTATTTTTTGTCGGCTCCATGGGCTCTTACGATCAGCGAACCCAGAAGGTGGCGCAGTCTTTCGCCAAAATCATGAATGCGGCTGGAATTCCATTCGCCATTCTGGGTAATGAGGAGCACAATTCGGGGGATACGGCCCGCCGGATGGGCAATGAATTTCTATTCCAGCAGTTGTGCGAGAAAAATATCGCCAATTTTGAAAAGTATGGGGTGAAGAAAATTGTCACGATCTGCCCGCATACGTACAACACGTTCAAGAATGAGTATCCGGAATTTGGGCTGGAAGCGGAAGTTTATCACCATACGGAGCTGATCTGGACATGGATGGAAGAAGGGAGAATCAAACCGACCAAAC
Organism: Paenibacillus sp. EPM92; assembly: GCF_016586185.1. Classification (NCBI taxonomy): domain Bacteria; kingdom Bacillati; phylum Bacillota; class Bacilli; order Caryophanales; family Paenibacillaceae; genus Paenibacillus; species Paenibacillus sp. EPM92. Next base: position 27,916 of record NZ_BCPS01000076.1, on the reverse strand, counting down.
AGGTCCATGAAGCCATTGCTTACCACGATTCCTGTTACCTCGGCCGGTACAACGGAATTTATGAGATCCCGCGTAAAATCCTTCAGTCCATTTCGGGTGTGGAGCTGCTGGAGATGGAACGGAACCGGCAGGATTCGATGTGCTGCGGGGCCGGCGGCGGCATGATGTGGATGGAGGAAACGCAGGGCAAACGCGTCAACCTCGCGCGGACCGAGCAGGCGCTGCGCGTGAACCCGACAGCGATCGGAAGCAACTGTCCGTACTGCTTGACGATGATGAGCGATGGCGTCAAAGCGAAAGAAGCGGAAGAGCGGGTCGCGACACTGGATATTTCGGAAATCGTGGAGCGTGCTCTTGCATGAACAATTCCGGTTCAAGTGCTGCCTGTAAACGGCGGACTTTTTATGGAGTAAAGGAGAGGAGGGACCGGGATGACGAGAAGGGACGCCGTTATTGTGAGCGCCGTTCGTACGGCCATCGGCAGTTTTAACGGGAGCTTAGCCGCTGTACCGGCTACGGAGCTTGGATCGGTTGTGATCCAAAGCGCGCTTGACCGTTCAGGAGTCGCTGCCCATGAAGTGGATGAAATTATAATGGGGAACGTATACCAGGCCGGATTGGGACAAAATCCCGCCCGTCAGGCTGCGGTCAAAGCCGGCCTGCCGGAATCCATTCCGGCGATGACCATCAATAAGGTATGTGGTTCGGGTCTGAAAGCCGTGCATTTAGCGGCACAGGCCATTTGGGCTGGAGAAGCCGAAGCCGTTTTGGCGGGTGGAATGGAAAATATGAGCAGAGCGCCGTATTTGTTGGAGAACGCCAGAAGCGGCTTCCGGATGGGGGACCAGCAGGTGGTCGACAGCCTCATTCGCGACGGATTATGGTGCGCGTTTCATGACTATCACATGGGGATCACGGCAGAGAACCTGTGCGAGAAGTACGCCATTTCCCGGGAAGCGCAGGATGAATTCGCAGCCTGGAGCCAGCAAAAAGCGGAAACGGCGACAGCCCAAGGGAAATTCAAGGATGAAATCGCTCCTGTTCGGATTCCGCAAAGAAAAGGCGACGCCCTTGTCTTTGAAACGGATGAATTTCCCCGTAAAGGCGTCACGGCTGAGGACCTCGGCCAATTAAAACCGTCCTTCATGAAGAATGGAACCGTGACTGCGGGCAACGCCTCAGGCATCAATGACGGGGCTGCGTGCCTGCTTATCATGAGCAGGGAAAAGGCGCAAAAGCTCGGAATACCTCCACTAGGGGTTATAAAAGCCAACGCTTCCGCAGGGGTTGATCCTAGTGTCATGGGACTCGGTCCCGTACCGGCCACGCGGAAAGCGCTGCACAAAGCAGGCCTCTCCCTCGAAGATATAGACCTGATCGAAGCGAATGAAGCTTTTGCCGTGCAGGCTCTTGCCGTTGACCGGGAGCTCAAATTCAACAGAAGCAAGTTAAATGTAAACGGCGGTGCGATCGCGATCGGACATCCCATTGGCGCGAGCGGCGCCCGGATTCTGGTTACACTGCTTTATGAAATGAAGCGCCGGTCCTCCCGGTATGGTCTTGCTACGCTGTGCATAGGCGGAGGCCAGGGCATAGCAACGATTGTTGAAAGGGAATAAATCGAACCCTCACGTATTAAGATCCCCGTATAATGGGGATTTTTTAATTTTAAGCAGGGAAATGTCGGCAACAAGGAGAGTTCGGGTTACTTGACCAGCGTAGACGCACTTTTCTATATCCAACTAATACGATGGGAATATGTATTTTTTTATTGACAAATAAACCGTCCGGACGGTATAGTAATCAACAGGGGGCTATCATATGACATCAAACTCAAAACGTGACGCAATATTGAAAGTAGCTTGTCGCCTCGTGAGGGAAAAAGGAGCTTTGCAGCTTACATTGGATGCCGTCGCCAAAGAAGCTGGCGTAAGCAAAGGCGGTCTCTTATACCATTTTCCATCCAAAGAGCTACTCATTCAGGCTATTTTAAGCGATTTTCTGGACCGATTCGATTCGGACACAACGGAGGAAGCTGTGCGTAATACCAATCTGAACAATGGGTGGGCACAAGCTTATTTGATTAAAACATTTGAGATTAGCAAGGATGATCTGGAAATGAGTTCGGGCGTTTTGGCAGCCGCCGCAAACAACCCGGAGCTGCTGGAACCGATGCGCCAACGCTATATAACCTGGCAGAATCGAATGGCTGCCGAGTGTTCAAATCCTGTTCAGGCTACGGTGGCCAGGCTGGCCGGAGACGGTTTATTTTTCTGTGAACTGTTCGGATTTGCGCCGCTGGATGAAGAATTGCGATCATCTGTCCTCGCTTATCTCATGAAAATGACCGAAAAGCAGGACGCCTAGCATGCCTTGGTTCTATGTGCTAGTTGGCGGTGTCATGGATGTTGGCTGGGCCATTGGGTTGAAATTGTCGCAAGGATTCTCCAATCCGCTCCTAAGCATAGCAACCATTATATGTATCCTCATCAGTTATGGATGTTATGTCAAATCGATCCGGATGCTTCCAGCGGGAACCGCATATGCGGTTTTTACCGGTGTAGGCGGAGCGGGGACTGTGATCGCAGGGATGCTGTTTTTGAATGAACCCGCAGATTGGATGAGAATAGGCTTTATTTCGTTCATGTTTTTCGGCATCCTTGGTTTAAAAAGCATGGAAGCCAAAGAACCCCCTGTAAACCAAACAACGACCCGTTATCGGGAGGAATTATAAAATTGGATTGGATTTGTTTGATCGTCGCCGGTTTGTTAGAGGTTGTCAGTGTCGTGTTGATGAAGAGGCTGCATGGATTCAGGCTGAACAAGACCACCCTTATCTGTATAGCAACCTTGGGAGGCAGTCTCTTTTTACTTTCATTATCTCTTGCTTCCATTCCGGTCGGCACCGCTTATGCCATATGGACGGGTATAGGGTCTGTAGGCGCAGTGATTGTGGGCATGATTTTTTTTAATGAAAGCTACAGCCTGAGAAAAACTATGTATATCGCCATGATTGTCATTGGCATTGTTGGATTAAAATTGACTTCTTGAGGAATAAAGGTGTCTACCCATCTAAGCAGGGTACACCACGCAGTATAACCCACTATATATCTATGGTTACTTGGTTAATTTCACAGCGTGTATGGAAAGGAGTAGACAGATGGGATGGCAGAAGTACCCGTGCGAAACTTAAAAAAGAGACGTTCTAAAGCGAGCAGCACGATTTATTACGGTATTTCCTCGTTGTCCGTTTTGATCGCTCTTATCTTATGGCTGCTGGCCAGCACGAAGGGTTGGGTGAACCCGCTATTCGTTCCGTCTCCGGCTGCGGTCTGGACAGCATTTCTCGATATTGCGCGCGAAGGCTATAAAGGAGTGTCGTTGGCAGGACACATTGGCGCCAGTATGAAACGTTTGTTTCTGGCGTTGGCAGCTGCCTGTATAACTGCTGTGCCGTTAGGCATCCTATGCGGCCGATTGAGGTGGCTTCGAGCCATTTTCGACCCCTTTATTGAGTTCTATCGTCCGCTTCCGCCTCTTGCGTATTATTCGCTGCTAGTCCTTTGGTTTGGCATTACCGATACATCCAAAATCATCCTGCTGTTCTTGGGCGCATTCGCACCGCTGTTCATTACGACGGTCTATAGCAGTCAGCGCATACCGATGGATCGAATCCATGGAGCCAAGTCGTTGGGTGCATCCGGCTGGAATATATACCTGTATGTCATATTCCCTTCGTGTCTTCCGGATATATTAACAGGGCTTCGTACGGCTGTTGGTGTTACTTATGCCACACTGGTAGCTGCCGAGATGATTGCGGCTGTATCCGGGATCGGTTGGATGGTGTTGGACGCAAGTAAATTTTTACGAAGTGATATTATTTATGCGGCTATTATGATGATGGGGATTATTGCAGTCCTTATTGACGCCTTGCTCCGGAGACTTATTCGTTGGGCATCGCCATGGACGGAAGGGCAGTAGATACACACGAAGATGAAGATGATAAGGAGAGAGGTCTCTTGTTGATTCATAAGTCAAAGAAACAAATACATACCGCTATCTTATTATTAATTACGTTGATGATGGTCATATCCGGTTGCGGTAGTGCCGGTACGGCTAACTCCCCATCCGCAGCTGAGGAAAGCACAGCCAAGCCGACAGCTGCTGGAGCACAAGACCCTGGCAAAGCCAGTGAGCTTCCTAAAGAAATCAGAATCGGCTATCAGGTTTCACCAAACGGGGAACTGCTGGCCAAAGCGCTGGGATTAGCGGAAAAGAGATTCCCGGATGTTAAAGTTTCGTGGCTGAAATTCGACTCCGGTCGCGACGTGAATGTAGCCATGGCTGCGGGAGGAATTGATTTAGGTCTGGTCGGAACACCGCCGGGCGCATCCGGGATCGCACAAGGGCTTCCTTATCAAATTTATTATATTCACGACGTCATCGGCGAGAGCGAAGCGCTGGTCGTGAAGAACAATTCGGGTATCCAATCGTTGCAAGATTTGAAAGGCAAAACGATTGCCACGACCTTTGGTTCGACCTCTCATTTCAGTCTGCTGTCTGCGCTTAAGCAAGAGAATGTCGACCCCAAAGAAGTGAAGATCATCGATATGCAAGCGCCAGATCTTCTGGCAGCCTGGCAGCGTGGCGATATCGTCGGCGGATTCACATGGCAGCCTGTGCAGTCCAAACTGCTTGCAAACGACGGCAAGGTGATTATTACCTCGAAGCAGATAGCGGACAAAGGGGCATTAACCGGAGAGTTCGGCGTCGTTCGTAAAGATTTTGTCAGCAAATACCCGGAAGTCGTGAAAGGGTATATCGCCGTATTGGATGAAGCAAGCAACTATTATATCGATCATCCGAAAGAAGCGTCTGAGGCACTTTCGAAGGAACTCGGTCTTAGTCCGGAGGAAAGCCTGAAGGCGATGAAGGAAATTATCGTGCTGAACGCAGCCGACCAGACGAATGCCAAATATATGGGAACCAAGGACAATCCGGGTGAATTCGCTAAGCTATTAAAGGCAACAGCCGATTTTTTGGTCGAGCAAAAATCGATTACCAAGTCTCCTGAAATTAGCGTATACCAAGAAGCGATTCGTAACGATTTGTATCAAAAATAAGAAGGAGGAGATCCTTTTGTTCGGTCAACATAACGCTGCTGCTGAACGGGATGTTCTCCTGCATGAACTCCAGGGCATTTCGCTTCAAGACATTTCCTTGGAGTTTCATCATACGACAACACCCGTTCGGGCGCTGGATGGTATTCAGTTGCGTATGAAAAAGAACGAGTTTGTCTGTGTATTGGGACCTTCAGGCTGCGGCAAATCTTCACTGCTCCATATTATCGCAGGTTATGTCAAGCCGACTACCGGGACGGTCCATATCGACGGCACGGAACATAACAAACCGGATTCAAAGGTGGGCGTGGTTTTCCAGCATGCCAACCTGTTCCCCTGGCTCTCCATATCGGGCAACATTGAATTCGGCCTGAAGATGGGTAAAGTCCGGAAGGCGGAGCGTAAGCTTAGAGTCAAACAATACTTACAGCTTGTAGGATTGGATCACTATGCATCCTTGCTTCCACACCAATTATCCGGGGGGATGAAGCAGCGTGCGGCGATCGCTCGTACGCTAGCTACTGAGCCCGACATTATTTTGCTGGATGAACCGTTCAGCGCGCTGGATGCGTTAACCCGGGAATCGATGCAGCAGCATATGCGCGAGATATGGAGACAAACGCAAAAATGCCTGTTTTTTATAACGCATGATGTGGATGAAGCACTTCTGCTGGCTAGCCGCATTATTATCATGCACCCTAGTCCAGGCCGAATTGTGCAAGACTTTGACAATCCGCTTCATTTGAAATTCGCGGACGAATCTTTTGAACATATTCGGTCCACGAGGGAATTCGCGGAACTGCGAACATTTCTGTTCACACAAATAGCTTCGCATATAAAGAAATAACTACCATTAGAAGAGGAGAGCTCATAGATGGAAATGTTTTGGTATTTACCGACGATGGGAGACGGCAGATTTTTGGGAACAACGGAAGGCGCCAGAGTTACCGACCTGTCCTATTTTCGCCAAATCGCGCAAGCTGTTGATCGGCTGGGCTACACAGGAATGCTCGTGCCTACCGGTCATGCCTGCGAAGACGGTTGGGTCGTGGCATCAGCACTTTTTCCCGTTACGGAGAGATTAAAGTTTCTTGTGGCGGTAAGACCTGGCGGTGTATCGGTTAGTATTGCGGCACGAATGGCTGCTTCTTTCGAACGATTCTCTTCGGGCCGTCTGCTCATTAACGTCGTAACGGGAGGGGACCCGGTGGAAATGGCCGGTGACGGAATTTTCTTGGCGCACGCCGAAAGATATGAGGCAACCGATGAGTTCCTGACCGTCTGGAAACGACTCATGACAGGTGAGGAAGTGACCTTCACCGGCAAGCATATTCGTGTCGAAAGGGCCAAGCTGTTGTTCCCTCCGTTAGACCATAAGTCGCCGCCATTATTCATTGGAGCTTCTTCCCCGGCTGGGCATAGAGTCGCTGCCAAGCATATAGATACCTATTTAACGTGGGCGGAACCGCCAGACATGGTGGCCGAGAAGATCAAAGATGTGAAGGCGCTTGCAGCTCAGCAGAATAGAGAAATCCGGATCGGGCTTCGCGTGCAAATCATTGTCCGGGATACGGCTGAGGAAGCATGGTCAGAGGCGCATAAGCTCATTCAGTATGTGACGGATGAAGACATCGCCGCAGCGCAACAAACGTTTGACCGTTTTGATTCCGTCGGGCAGCAGCGAATGACCCGCTTGGTTCGAGAGAACGCGGACCGGCTGGAGATTAGTCCTAATCTTTGGGCGGGAATTGGTCAAGTTCGGGGAGGGGTTGGGACTGCGCTGGTCGGAGATCCTGATTCCGTTGCGAAGCGTTTGCTTGAATATCGGGAATTGGGAATCGATACGTTCATCTTGTCAGGATATCCGCATTTAGAAGAAGCTTATCGGATTGCGGACTTGTTATTCCCAAGACTTCCGGTGTCCTACCCGAAGCGTCCGGCCGATGTCACCTTGCAGCCTATGGGTGAAATATTAGCTGAAAATATATTGCCCAAGCAGCTTCTTCCGGACAAACATTAATTCGGAGCCATCTAGTCAGTACAGAGGAATACTACCCATTATCAATTGTTACGACTTCCATCCTTGTATGGACCGGATCACCGGAGATGCAGCCTCTAATCCTTGCTGATTAGAGAACTGCAATCTCCTTTTTTTATTTTCATTCGGCATATGTGAATTTCATTTCACATTGGAATAATAGGAATAATGCTTGAGAATCATTTCAAGGGATGTTATTATCTATTATAGATAATAAATTACTCAAGTTTCGCACCTTGAAAAACACGCTTAGATGTTGCTGTTATTGAAGTTTCACCATAAAATTAGCAATCTTGACAAAAAAACACCTTTCACGTTTGGTAAAATGGAAATTGTCCAGATAACCATCCCAAACAGAAAGGTGCGTAATCTCATGTTACACCACAACTCCCTGTCTGAAAAGAGTGAAGAACGCTTTTCAACCCTGTTTTCTACTTTGAAAATAGGACATTTTCTTCGTCAAGCTGGCATCCATAAATCGTTCGGCCTTCCCGCTTTTGCTGTTTTCCAGCTCATCTTCACGCTAGTTTTTCAGCAACGAAGTTGGTCCCGCTTACTTGAAAGCAATCGTTCTTCACTCCCGGGTAAAGATGTCGTCTATCGTTTTTTGAATCATCCCAGTTTTGCTTGGCGTCGGTTCTTTCACATGCTTAGTCTGAAAATCATTGAACATTTTGAGTCTCTTACTTACTTCCTCCTCACGGGTTCGCGCATTCATCGTTGACGACTCCGTCATGAAGCGGAATCGTTGTAAAAAAGCAGAATTGCTGGCACGGGTTCATAACCACACTACAGGTCGTTTCGTGCGTGGTTACAACATGCTGACTCTCGGCTGGTCAGTTTTGCTCCCATCGATTTCGTCATGCTCAGTTCTGCTAAAATGTCCAATCGTTTCTGCGAAATGAAGGAACAGTTGTCCAAACGTACGCAAGGCTACAAGCGGCGTCTTGAGGCGTTTTCTCGCAAGCCCGATGCGGTCGTAGCTATGCTGGATCGTGCGATTCAGGCTGGATTTGCGGCCGACTTCGTCTTGATGGATAGCTGGTTCACCCAAGCCCCATTGCTGCGCAGTTTGATGTCTAAAGGCTTACATGTCATTGGCATGATCAAGGATATGAAACAGCGCTACCGAGTAGGCGACAGGCGAATGTCCCTGAAGGAACTACATGCGAAGCTTCCTCGATCCTCCAAGTCGGAGATCTTGGGCTCGATCATCACCCGAACCGACTGTGGGTTGCCCATCAAGTTAGTTTTCGTCCAAAACCGAAATTGCCGCAGAGAATGGCTGGCTATTTTGAGTACGGATATCGAACTGTCGGATGCAGAAATTGTCCGTATTTACGGAATAAGATGGAGCATTGAAACGTTCTTCAAGTTCACCAAATCTTACTTGAAGCTGGGAACCGAGTTTCAGGGTCGCTCTTTTGACATGTTGATCAGCCACACCACCATTGTCTTTACTCGCTATCTGTTGATGGAATGGGAGCGACGCGATCATCAGGATCAACGTTCATTGGGCGGGTTGTTTTTTCTGTTTTCGGATGAAGTCCGTGATCTGGATTTGAAAGCAGCGTTACAACAAATCGTCAGCTTTTTCCTTGAGCTTGCCCAAACGAAGACCAAACAGGAGAAGTCTGCCGTTTTAAGTCAAGTCCAGCAATGGATTTCAGGTTTGCCCAGCTACATCAAGGCTTTAGTTCCAAATTTGAGCTGCGAAACTTGAGTAAATTATCACTATATGACTATATTTAAGGAGGTATTTCGATGAGCATTCCGTCCGTTGGAGAGCCGTCTTGTCAAGCAGTCGACCCTGTCAAGAAAAACATCATGATTGAAACGAATCCAAGATGGGTTCGCGTCCGTGTTGCGGTGAGACAATCGCGGATAGTAAAGGCGTACTGACGCTTCATGAGCGAGGCCATCTTCCCGTGTATTATTTTCCTGAGTCGGATGTGCGCAAGGATTTGCTTATGCCAAGTTTGCATACCACTCATTGCCCGCTGAAGGGAGACGCCTCTTATTGGAACATACAGGCAGGAGACAGGGTTATTGACAACGCCGTATGGAGCTATCAACAACCACGGCCTGAAAGCGAAGCGATACGTGGGTATCTGGCCTTTTATTGGAACAAGGTCGATACATGGCTGGAGGAAGAGGAAGAAGTTTTTGTGCATCCCCGAGATCCGTACAAACGAGTGGATGCGGTCTCCAGCTCGCGGCACATTCAAATCGTATTGAACGATAAGCGCTTAAAGAGAGATCGATCCAAGCGGTGGTTGAGGCCGCCGAACACGTATCGCGGAAGATGGGGAAGCTATAAGAATAAGACAAGACACATGTCGGTCTCTTCAGACTATCGAGAAAGTCTCGATAGTCTTTTTTTGACTCTGTATTTATTCGAACATGGAATAATATGAAGGGATTTTGGAAAAATTATCAAATGGTTGAACTGTAAGGGGGGATGAGGCATGTTTCCAAAGTTTCTAAAGATGAAAAAAAGAAAACAGATCGTGCCGAAATCCAGGAAATTGAAGATTTGCAACCCTTTCAAAATCAGTCTTTGCACAATGATTTAACTAGGAATATGGAAACCATCAAATCCGAGATGGGGAACAGTCATGATGTCATCATCCGGGAATTTCAGGTAGCCGGAAAATTTCGCGCCGCGGCTGCATTTACGGATGGTTTATGTGACCAAAAGATTATCTCTGATTTTGTTATGGAAAGGTTAATGCGTTTACAAGATGAGGCATTCAACATGGACCCCGATATAGATGCTGAGCAGGCATTCCAGATCATAAAAGAACAACTGCTAACTTCCGGGGATGTAAAAGAAGTATCCAATTGGAAGCATCTCTTTCTCGGGATGTTATCCGGAGATTCGGTACTGCTTTTCAACGGTTGTAACAAAGCGATTGCCGTCGCAACCAAGGGAGGCGAAAATCGGGGCGTCACCGAACCGTCCACACAAACGGTCATCCGGGGTCCGAAAGAGGCTTTTTCGGAATCCATTCGTACCAATACTTCATTGATTCGAAGAAAAATAAGGAGCCCCAAATTGTGGCTCGAAGAAAGAATCATTGGTGATGTGACTCTAACCCAAGTCGGAGTCATGTATATCAAAGGAATCGCCAATGACGAAATCGTGCAGGAAGTAAGAAATCGTTTGGGACGAATTAAAATTGATGGAATACTGGAATCCGGATATATTGAAGACTTGATTCAAGATGGAATATGGACTCCGTTCCCAACGGTTTTCAATAGCGAAAGACCTGATGTTATAGCTGCCGGCTTACTTGAAGGAAGGGTGGCCATTCTGGTCGACGGAACACCTTTCGTGTTGCTCGTTCCGGTCATGTTCAACAGCTTTTTACAGTCAGCAGAAGACTACTATCAACGTTTTGATTTCGGTAATTTTTTGCGAATTTTGCGGTTTGTTTCTTTGTTAATTGCACTGCTCCTTCCTTCGCTATATGTTGCGGTCTCAACTTACCATCAAGAAATGTTACCCACAACCTTAATGCTGCATTTAGCGGCCCAGCGAGAAGGAGTCCCTTTCCCGCCTATCATCGAAGCTTTTATGATGGAGATCGTATTTGAAGTTCTGCGTGAAGCCGGGGTCAGGATGCCGAGTGCAGTAGGAAACACCATCTCGATTGTAGGCGCATTGGTCATTGGTCAAGCCGCTGTGGAAGCCGGCATCGTTTCGCCAGCCATGGTTATCGTCGTTTCGTTCACCGCCATCACAAATTTTGTTATTCCTTCCATTAGTCTGGCAATTGCCATACGATTGTTGCGTTTTGGCATTTTAATTCTTGCCGGCACTTTGGGGATGTACGGGATTGCTGTTGGCTTATTGCTTCTTGTGGTACATTTATCCAGCTTAAGGTCGTTTGGGGTTCCTTACTTAAAACCTTTTGCTCCGTTTATGCTCAAAGAACAAAAGGATGCGTTATTTCGTTTTCCGTTTTGGGCTATGAAAACGCATCCGCTTCCGATTAGCGAAGATTTTATGCAACAAGGTCATGATCAGAAGCCAAACCATCCGCCGGGGGATAAACCCAGACATGATGAATAATGTGATGCGAAAGAAAATGTTTGTTTGTATATGGATACTGCTGCTCTTCATTCCTTTGGGGGGATGCTGGGATATCAAATATTTGGATGAACTTTCGACGGTTATTGCCATGGGCATGGATACAAGCGAAGGCCAGGATATTCAACTTACAGTCCAAGTCGTGAACCCCGCTGAAGTTTCAACAGGAGGAGGCAAGGGCGGGGGAGGCAGCTCAAGCTCCGTTACCACATATAGCGAAACAGGGCGGACGGTTTTTGAAGCCATACGAAAAATTGCCAATAAAACCTCAAGAAGATTATATTTTGCGCATAATCAAGTGCTTGTAATTGGAGAGGATTTAGCGCGAAAAGGAGTAACTCCCTTATTTGATCTTATTGAAAGGGATCCGGAAGTTCGTACAGATTTTTATGTTCTTGTTGCTAAAGGTGCAAAAGCTTCCGATCTTTTGAAAATTAAAACACCGATAGAAAAGATCCCCGGAACAAAAATGCGCGAATCCGTTGAGAACGCCGAACAAATTTTGGGAACCTCCTATCGTATGAGTATCAAAGAGATGATCGCAAACATCAATTCCGGAAAAAAAGAAATATCAATGGGAAGTATTGAAATTATCGGGGATATAAAAAAGGGCGGCAATAATAAAAACGTTGAAAAAATCAATCCTTCAGCGAGTTTAAAATTAAACGGCATGGCCGTGTTCAAGAATCAAACGCTGGTTGATTTTTTAGATCCTAAGGAATCGAGGGGATCGGCATGGATTCAGGATAAAGTGAAAAGTACGGTCATCAACGTTTCTTGTAAGAAAGAAAGCGACATTGCTGTTGAAGTCGTACATTCCACCACAAGCATGAAGGGGAAGTTTCAACAGGGACAACCATCTATTGTTATCCATGTAAAGCAGGAAGCGAATATAGCGGAGATATTATGCTCAGACATGGATCTAACCGATAAAGAAACTTTTGCTCAAATCGGCAAGGAAACGGAAGCACAAATCAAAAAAGAGATGCTGGATGCGGTGAAAAAAGCGAAAAAATTGAAAACGGATATATTCGGTTTTGCTGATGCTGTATATAAGGCGAATCCGGCTTATTGGAAAAAAAACATGAACAATTGGGCGTACATTTTCTCAAAGATCCCTGTCCATATTGAAGTCGATACAGAAATAAGAAGAGAAGGATTAAGATATAAATCCTATTTTGGAAATGACCGTAGGGAGAAAAAGGAGTAGGAAAACATGCTCGCAGTAATTGGAGTACTTGCAGCCGGAGCCCTTATTTTTTTGTGGGAAGGGAGATCGTTATTTAAGCAGAAAATGAAAAAAGAGATGATCATTTTTTCATCGGTATTGCTATTGGCGGTGATCCTTTATATCGGCGTAGTTCTTGATCTTCCCATCCCATCTCCAACCAAAGCGATTGGAACACTGTTGGAGCCCATTGTTAAACCAATTGTTCTTTGGACCGAAGGAGAGGATTTTCATGATGGATAACGGAAAGATTTCACCCTTGCAATTGGGTGTTGCTGTTCTCATGTTTACATTAGGAAGTACGGCTTTAGTCATGCCCTCCATTATCGTTTCAATTGCGAAACAAGACGCGTGGATTTCCATTCTTTTGTGCATCACCGTGATTATTTGGTTCGTGTTATTATGGAATCGCTTATCCATGAGATACCCTAATGAATCCATCGTCCAATATAGTGAACGAATTCTGGGCAAATGGTTAGGTAAAATGGTTGGTGTCATGTATGTATCGTTCTTTTTATACCTAAGTGCGCTGGTACTTAGAAACGTAGGGGATTTTGTTACAACGAATGTATTGCCGCAAACACCCACACACGTTGTTCACATCATTTTTATGCTTTCTATCATGTATGGCGCATATTTGGGACTCGAGGTGATTACAAGGTCGAGTGAAGTATTATTTCCTTGGGTGATCATCATCTTTTTTATGACCACACTGATGCTGTTAAAGAACATCGATTTGTCTAATTTATTACCCATACTCCCTGATGGATGGCTAATACCAGTCAAAGGCATATACCCTTTTTTGGGATTTCCAATTAGTGAGCTGGTTGTTTTTTTGATCATTTTTCCATTCGTTATCCAACAAAGAAAAATAAAGAGGTATTTCACCTTATTTGCAATATTCGCCACTATATTCGGCACTTTGATCGTTGTTATTTCAATAGCGGTTTTAGGAGTGGACATTGCTGCGAGAAGTATCTTTACCGTATTTGATGTTGCCAAAGAAATAAGGGTCGGTAATTTTTTTGAGCGAGTAGAAGTTTTGGTTGCGATTATTTGGATTATGACTATTTTTGTCAAATTAATATTTTGTTTTTATGCCGCTAATCTTGCGTCAGCTCAGCTTTTCAAATTGAAAAACTATCGTATCACCATTCTTCCCTATGGATTATTCGTTATCGCCTTGTCCATGCTCGTTTATCATAATACGGCTGAAATCAGATGGTTTACTATGGGAGCCTATCCACTATACAGTTTGCTCCACGGATTCTGTATACCTGCGATTTTATTGTTAATCTCAACCATTCGGAATGTGAAATAAAGGCAATACAAGTCTCGAGCCAAAGCATGCTGTCGTGAAAAAACCGTTATGTCTCGCAACTTTCCCCGCAACAGCTGCGTTTACAGGGTAACTGCTTAAGAAGATTGGCAGCGGTTACGATGCGAATTCGAGAGGGAGAGAAGAGCTATGCTGCAAAGATTGAAAGCTGACCATCGTCGACTGGTTGATCGTCAAGGTCCGGCCGGCTCGCTGCGCAAGCTGTTCGCCGCGGCGGCAATTGCTGTATTAACGGCAGGTTTGCTGCCGATGCAGCAAGCGGATGCGAAAGCTGCGGACGGAACAACCATCATCGGTGACGATGTCGGCGACGTGCTGGCGACCGATATTAAAGCATACGTCCAGGGCAAACCCATTCGCTCAATGAATATTGACGGGTACACCGCTGTTGTTGCCGAGGATTTGCGGCAATACGGCTTTGACGTCGTATGGACGCCTGCGGATCGTAAGGTGACCATTTACAACCGTCCGGCCAAAACGTTGGAGGCGCCGCCGATAGAGCAGGAAGCTGCTCTTCCTGTGGGCATGAAGCTCAGCGATGTGCTCTATACCGATATCCGAACCTACTATGGGGATCAGGAAATTCCGTCGTACAACTTAAACGGACGGACTGCGATTCGGTTAAACGACCTGGATCGCATGGGAGTGGTGGAATGGGATGAACGAGCAAAGACTATCTCATTCACGCCGGCTAAAAGCGAGTCGCCGGGATACCCGCCGATGGAAAACGCGCCTCTGGTTCTTCGCGAGGTGAACTCCATCGAACTGAAGGATATTGTGATTGGCAACGATACTGTTGTATACCAGGGCCAAACGATTGGCAAAATCGTAGACGGAAGTCCGATGATTTCGCTTGCTTTTATGGGGGAAGCCTTAGGGTATGATCGAACCAGTCCGGGTTCGCACTCGGGCTGCGGCCAAGTGACGCTCTGTTTATACAACGGCATATTCGGCATGATGGCGCATGCACCTAACGTAACCGCTTATCCCGAGCATCCATTAGATATCCAATTGTATGGGTCGGGCGGGCAAAGGGGCAGGTTTCCTGTGAAAGCCGTGCCTGCCGACGCTGACTCCGACGTGCTCGTTAGTGAACGCGATCTTCAGCAGCTGTTTGGCTATAACTCTCAATGGAATCCGGATACAAAGAAGCTCGATATCCTGTATGTCGACTACAAAGTCGATGACTACGGATTGCCTGCAGATTATCGAAACTATTATTATGCTCCTAATGCTGTTGGATACATGACGGGTACCGTCAGTCAATTTCCTGAACTCAGGATACTTGACAGGAGAAGTATCGATCGAACGTCCCGCGCCAGCTCGATCGGTTTGATCGGTGAAGCCGGGGCCTATGATTACGGAGGTCGGAAAGGTTTATCCAAATATCAATTTCAAACGGAGCTTAGGTTCGATATCGGCTCCTACGGTTATGACCTTGACTTGAAGGTCGGTCAACGCATCTTATTCAGCTCAGAGCTTGAGTTCAATTTGACTCCGGAAACAGCCGATCCCGTCATTGACTACCCCGATCCAACCGGATTCGGGGAAATAAGCCGAATCAGCTTCGATCAGCCGGCACAAGGCTATACGGAAACGGAAGCGGCTGAGGTTGTCTTCAGCGGGACTGCGTCTAAGCGAGTCGGATCGGGACTTACCGTTCTAGTGGAACGGCAAGTATATGGAGGCGGTTATGAACTGGATAAGAAGTTTGAGGTTCCGTTCGAGGGAGACCGCTTCTCGTTCACCGTGGATACGTTAGACGATTACCGGTATTTGACGAAGGTTACCGTCAGGAGCCAGGTGTCTTACCCGCGCGGCACCTATGAAATGGATGTGGCGAGATTTTATTTGAAAAAGCCTGGACCACAGCCCTAATCAACGGGTTAACAAACAACAGTTCGTACGGCGAGGGTGTCTATACGGCTTGACGGAACCCGCGGTTACGTGCTAATCGCCACTCTAAAGGTTAATTATAGCTTCATCAAGACAACCCAAGCAGGCGCCGCGGCGACCTGCTTTTTTCATTGAGGCGGGTAGCAGAGCGGAAAAGTTTGGATAACTTCACAGCTTTACATCTCGTTCCATCTCCTTTGAAATCCCCCTGGCTTTTTTAGAAATTCATCTCCATTCGTAACCGCTGCACTTCTTCTTCCAGGCTAAATCCTTGGCTCTTTGGCCTCCTTTTCCGGCCCCTTGGGCTCTTCCGCACGATACGTTCACACTCTCCTTCAAAATCTATATTTATAATTTTCATCCAAATTGGGAATGTTTTAACTGTTATAAACTTAACAGCTACAGAGTCAGTACCTTATACAAATAACTTCTTTAACATGGTTAATTTCTGACTTTCTTTAGGAGGATCTATGAATCTGCATACGGAACAACTCCGACAAAAAGCTCATGAACTTGCACTGACCCATGAACCATATCTTAGACGGCGGCCATCGAAGCGTCGTCTATGGCGGAATTTTACTACGGACATCGAGAATTTGCGCGCGTTCGTACGCTCCTTGCAAGGACGTCGCTCAAGCTGCTCGCAGCCAGCGGAAGAATGGTTCCTCGATCACGCGGAGTTCATTGAGGAGCAGGGGTTAGTCGTTCAAAACCAGCTTACCGGAAACTTTTTGCAGCATTTGCCGCACCTGCGCAAGACCGGTGAGCCACGGATACTTTCGATCTGTGCCGATTATCTTAACCATATGGATGGGAACCTGAACGAGAACTCTTTTGTTTCCTATATCAATTTTTATCAGGAAGTATCGGTTTTGACGATTGCCGAAACGTGGGCGATCCCGCTTATCGTACGGATTGCCTTGGTACGGCGGCTGGCAGAAGTCATGGAACTGATTCGCGAACGGCAGGAGGTGTGTTCTCTGGTCGAAAGGCTGCTGGAGCGAATAGAGCCGTCGAAGCTAAATCCCGAAGCGCTTAGGGCTGCACTTGAACAAGCAGGTCAGGATATGCCGCTCTCCGGTCCGATGATCGTCCACCTGGTCAGCCACCTGCGCGAATGGGCAGACGATTCAGCAACCATGCGTGAATGGCTGATGTGCAAATTGGAAAACGGTCCTGACAGCCTCGATCGAATCGTCTCCTATGAGTATCAGCTTCAAGCCGCCTATCAAGTGACTACAGGCAACGCCATCAGCAGTCTGAGAAAAATCACGCGCTCGGACTGGCGCGATCCGTTCGAACAAATTTGCCTGGTGGAGCACACGATGCGGCAAGAAAACGCCGGCGTCTATCCATTGCTTGATGATTCAAGCCGCGACGCGCTGCGAGCAAGCGTTGAGCAACTAGCCCGCCGCTTTCGTGTGCCGGAAAATCTGGTTGCCAAGCAGGTCGTCGAGCTAGCAGCGAAGGAGTATAACCAGGCGTGCGCGGAACGCGGACAGGCGTGCGCGGAACGCGGACAAGCCTTCGCAGATACTGCGAATGGTGCTGCGGAGGGGAATAGAACCGCAGGAAGTACGGCAGATTCAGACGTTATGCCTCGTCAAGCGTTTATCGCTTATTACCTGCTCGAACCGAGTGGCGTCAAAGAGCTGCAACGCGCGCTGAAACAATGCAGCAGCCCCCGCCGTTTGCCGCAAATCGGGCTATGGCAACGAGCTACTCGCGTATATTTCACCCTGCTCACAGGATTGTTTGCATGTGCCCTTCTCGGATTCGCTGCGTGGATCGGTGGCGGTGCCAGCTATACGATGATCGAGTGGGCGGTGATTTTGCTCATGCTATCCGTACCCGTGAGTGAGTGGGCGGTGACGGCGACATACTGGATCATAGAATGCGCAAGGCAACCGCAGCCGCTGCTGCGCTATGATTTCTCGCATGAAATACCGGCTGAGGCGACCACGATGGTCGTCATTCCCGTTATCTGGTCAACCGTCGAACAAGTGCATGAAATGGCAGATCGACTGGAGCTTCATTATCTGGCCAACCGCGATTCGAATATTCACTTCGCCCTTCTGGGTGATTTTGTCGATGCCGACGCGGAGAGTCTTCCGCAGGATGCCGCAATTCTTGAAGCTGCTCGCACAAGTATTGAGAAGTTGAACCGTACTTACTCCCATACGGGCGGGAATAGTACGTTTCACCTCTTTCAACGCCGCAGGTTATGGAACCCGTCTGAGGGAGTATGGATGGGTTGGGAGCGCAAGCGGGGCAAATTGGTAGAGTTTGTCGAACTGCTACAAGGACAAGCAAATACGACTTACGACTTCGTAGTCGGGGACTCAAGCGTTCTTCCGAGCATCCGTTATATCATTACGCTCGACGCGGATACACAGCTTCCGATAGGCAGTGCTCAGCGGATGATCGGTACTTTGCATTTGCCATACAACCAGCCGAGGCTTAACCGCTCGCGGACACGGGTTGTCGAGGGCTACGGCGTGCTGCAGCCGCGCATTGGCATTAGCCACGAATCGTCCTTACGTTCGCGATTGGCCTATCTTTGGTCTGGTGACCCGGGAATCGATCCTTACGCGTTTGCCGTTTCCGATCCGTACCAGGACGGATTAGGGGAGGGTATCTTTACGGGTAAGGGGATATTCGATGTGAATGCATTCGCACAGGTTCTGTGTGAACGTATTCCTGAAAACCGGGTCCTAAGTCATGATTTGCTGGAAGGCGGCTTTTTGCGTGCCGGATTGCTGTCGGACATTGAATTGATTGATGACCAACCCGCTACGTTCAGCGCATATCAGAAGAGGCTGCACCGTTGGGTTCGTGGCGATTGGCAATTGCTCTCATGGCTCTTTCCCCGCATTTCCGACCGGCGGGGGAAGCGTTTGCCGGTCGATTTATCCGCTCTTACTCGCTGGCATTTGATAGATAACCTGCGGCGCAGTCTATTTCCGCCAGCATTGTTCGCTCTACTGCTGTTAGGCATGATCGTACTTCCCGGATCACCCGAACGGTGGTTTGTTTTTGGAGCAGCTACATTGGTTTTGCCGCTGATCCGGCAGCTCGTGGCGATTCGGCGAACCATTCGGCGTCCCCGAAGCTTGCTTTCGACGGCTTTGCAAATTATGGTTACCCTGTTGACTCTGCCGTTTCAAACCGTTCTGCTGCTCGACGCAATCGGTAGAACCTTATACCGGTTATTCGTATCAAAGCGTCATTTGCTTGAATGGGTCAGCTCTTCGGAAATTGAACGCCGCAACCGTGGAGGGCGGCATGTTACGCTTCTGGGGATGTACCAAGGATACGTGTTGGTGTTTGTCTTTGCGCTGGCAGCAGCGGCCAGCGGCAGTTCAGCGGCACGGTTGACAGGCTTAGCGCTCTGCGCGATATGGTTATTCGCTCCGCTTGCGATCCGCTGGTTGGACCTGCCAATACAACGGGCTGAGCGGAGGCTTGAACCGGATGAAGAGAAAGAGCTGCGGGCGCTGGCTAACCAGATTTGGACATTCTTCGAGGACTTTGTTACCGCAAAAGACCATTGGCTGCCGCCTGATAATGTTCAATTGGAACCACCCAATGGGATCGCACATCGAACTTCGCCTACCAATATCGGGCTTTTTCTTGCCTGCGCGCTTTCTGCACGGGATTTCGGATTTATCGATACGCCCGGGTTGGTTGAGCGTTTGGAGCGTACGATCGATACGGTTGAGCGCATGGATAAATGGAATGGCCATCTTTATAACTGGTACGATACGACCACTTTGGAACCATTACCTCCTCTGTACGTTTCAACGGTGGATTCCGGCAACTTCGTCGGCTATTTAATGACGGTCAAAGAGGGGTTGGCCGAGTGGCTCAAGACAGACTTCGAATCGAACGAAGGGCCGGAGTCGTATGTGAAGGATCGGGGCAAGGCGGAAGAAGCCTTAAATGTGGCATTCGCCGAGGAGTTGATGCCTTCACTGCAGGGTGAAGTTTCTGACAAGACCATAGGAGCGGCAGACGCAGGAGTTCGGGGTCATGGAGAGAGGGCGGACCGCGAAGCATCGGCAGACACTGCCTTAGAAAATTGGTTGGCACGCGGGCAAAATCTGATCGCCCGCATCGCGTTATTGATTAACGAGACAGACTTTCGTCCGCTTTACGATCACAAAACCAAACTTTTCACATTGGGGTACCATGCCGCGCTGCAGGAACGCGATAAGATCCTGTATGACCTGATGGCATCAGAGGCAAGGCAGGCAAGCTTTATTGCCATCGCCCTCGGTCAAGTGTCTGTAGCGCATTGGCGTGCGCTCGGACGGACAATGACGAAAGTCGGGAAGCGCGCCGCGCTGCTCTCTTGGTCCGGAACCATGTTTGAATATTTGATGCCTTGGCTCATGATGCGCACCTATCGGAACACCATCTGGGAGAGCACCTACCGTGCCGTGGTGGAGCGGCAAATCGACTACGCCCATGGACGGGGTGTTCCATTCGGTATTTCCGAATCCGGTTATTACGCGTTTGATTATCAGATGAACTATCAATACAGGGCGTTTGGAGTTCCCGGTCTCGGCTTCAAGAGCGGCCTGGAACAAGATTTGGTCGTGGCGCCGTATGCTGCCATTCTGGCTTTACCTTTCGCAAAGCGTCGAGGGCTTAAAGATTTGCGCAAAATGGAAGAGCTCGGCGCCCGCGGCAAATATGGCTACTATGAAGCCATCGATTTTACGTCTGAACGGATGCCGAACAATCAGACTTGCATGGTCATCCGAAGTTTTATGGCCCATCATCAAGGTATGAGTTTGCTTGCCCTGGCCAACATGCTGCTGCCGGTAAAGATGTACGAACGGTTTCACCGGGACAAGCGCGTGCAAGCGGCAGAACTGCTGCTGCAGGAACGTATTCCCGCGCGCCCCAAAATCATTAAACACCCTGCAATGGCACGCGAACCTGTACCTCATGCAAAGCCGGTTCAAAATGGCGCCCTGAGGGAATACCTTACCGCAGACACGCGTACTCCGGAGGTGTGTATTCTTTCCAACGGAACCTATACGACCGTGATGACGGGCAGCGGCGGCGGGTTCAGTCGATATGAAGGTCTGGCCGTCTCGCGTTGGCGGGAGGATCCGGTATTGGACGATTGGGGGAGCTACATCTATATCCGCGACGTTAACCGTGACGTGGTGTGGTCTCCGGCGTTTCAACCGTGCCGTGTTCCGTCCTCTGAACAACGCGTGCAGTTCTCGCTTGATCGGGCCACATTTATGCGCGCAGACGGAGACGTGCAGACAAGTCTTGAAGTCTGCGTGTCGCCCGAATGGAATGCGGAAGTTCGCCGATTGACACTCACCAATACGGGGAATGAGGCGAAGATCATGGAGGTCACAACGTTTCTTGAACTGACCTTGGCATCTCCTATAGCTGATGATGCGCATCCCGCCTTCAGCAAATTGTTTATCGAAACGGAATATGCGGGCGATGCCGAGTGTCTCCTCGCCCGGAGAAGGCCTCGTCAGGAAAGTGAGAAGCCCTTGTGGGCGGCGCATTCACTTATGGTGGAAGGACGAACACTCGGACCGGTGGAATACGAGACTGACCGGGCCAGCTTTATTGGCCGCGGGCATACAATCTCCCAGCCGAAGGGGATCCGTTCCCGCCTTCGTGGAACGGTGGGCTCTGTGGCTGATCCTGCCTTTATCATGCGTCGGCAGTTAAGCATCGAGCCCGGTGAACAAATTCAACTGTTTGCTGTCACCTGCGCTGCCGATTCGAAGGAGGAGGCGATCAGTCTCGTCCGCCGATTCCAAGAAAACCAAGTCGTGGAACGAACCTTTCAACTTGCATGGAATCGCAGTCAAATCGAGCTCAGGCATCTGCACATCACTGCCGCCGAGGCGACGGCCCTTCAAACCTTTGCAGGCCAGGTGCTGTATACGCCGCCGCTGAGGGAGGAGCGGATGGATAGAATCACTGCCAATATAAAAGGACAGTCCGGACTCTGGTCGTACGGAGTGTCCGGGGATCGCCCGATTATCCTTGTACGGATCGAGAATCGGGCCAATATGAAATTTATTGCCAAGCTTCTGATCGGACACGAGTATTTACGCCGCATGGGGTTACTTTTCGACATGGTCATTCTGAACGAATCGCCCGGGGGGTACCAGCAGGATTTGCAGGAAGCGCTGCGCAGCGCAGTAGAACACGGCATTGACCGGCATGGCGCAGGACATGGAGGCGTGTTCATCCTTAACGCTAATCAGCTTCCGGACGAGGATAAGACACTGCTGCTGGCAGCAGCCCGTCTTGTCCTTCGCGCGGGTGGCCCGAGTCTGAAGACGCAAATCAAGCTGCCGAGGCCGGAAAAAGAGTTGCCGGCTCCGCTGGAGGCGACAGCGCCGTTATCCAGGTTCGGGAACCCGCCTCCGGAGGACGTAGGCAATTTGCTGTTCTTCAACGGTTGGGGAGGATTTTCGCCCGATAGCCAGGAGTACCGGATCGTGCTCAAAAACGGCAATCATTTGCCCGCGCCATGGATCAATGTCATCGCCAATCCACGCTTTGGCTGCCTTGTTTCCGAGCTCGGTACGGGCTACACATGGTGGCGCAACAGCCGTGAGTGCAAACTGACGCCTTGGTCAAATGATCCTGTACTTGACCCGCCGGGCGAAATCTGTTATTTGCGGGACGAAGAGAGCGGTGAAACATGGACTACTACTCCGTCTACCGCACACACTGACCAATCCTATACGGTTTCGCACGGACGGGGATTCTCGAGGTTTCAACACGAGAGACACGGCGTCATGCAGGAAATGACCGTTTTTGTTCCGCTCCATGATCCGGTCAAGGTGATCAAATTGCGGCTGCAAAACAGGACTTCCGAGCGGAGACGCCTTTCCGTCACCTATTACGCTGAATGGGTGCTGGGTGTACGGCGTCAGGCGAACGCCTCCTTCATCGTTACGGAATGGAACGAATCGGCCCAAATGCTGCTGGCACGCAATGCCTATCAGGAATCATTTCGCGATGCGACAGCCTTTCTGGGTTTGTATCTACCACAGGAATCGTCAGAGGAGTCATTGAACACGGAATCCGGAGTGCAGCGGACCGATCCCGTCGGGCCACCTGATCTGTCCTGGACGGCAGACCGCAATGAATTTATCGGACGAAACGGTACGTATGAAAAACCCGCCGCACTCGGCCGCGAGCGCCTGTCGGGAACAACGGGACCACTTTATGACACCTGCGGGGCCGTGCAGACTAAGCTTACGCTGGAGCCTGGAGCCGAACAGACAGTCTACATTCTGCTTGGTTGCGAACATTCGCAGGATGCCGCCGTGAAACTGGCGAAATCCTACTGCCAAGCCGGTGTATGTGAGCAGTCATTCGCACACGTAGGGGAATTCTGGGATGATGTGTTGGACCAGATCTCGGTTTCTACACCATGCCCGGAGATGGATGTCCTGCTGAACGGATGGTTGATTTATCAGACGCTGAGCAGCAGAATGTGGGCCAGATCCGCCTTTTATCAAGCGGGAGGAGCATTCGGCTTTCGTGATCAGCTGCAGGATTCATTGGCGCTTCTGCATACCCGACCCGACCTTACACGGGCACAAATTTTGCTGCACGCAGCGCATCAATATGTGGAAGGTGATGTGCAGCACTGGTGGCATGAAGAAACGGAACGCGGCATCCGCACGTTTTTCTCCGACGATTTACTGTGGCTGCCGTATGCAGCCTCGCGGTACGCCGAACATACGGGGGATGACAGCTTATTTGAAGAGATAGCGCCGTTTCTTCATAGTGAACCGCTGCGCGAGGGAGAACATGAACGATACGAGCCGACACAAGTTTCTGAACAAAGCGGAACCATTTACGAGCACTGCTTGCGGGCAATCGACAAGGCCTTGCAGCGTTTCGGCGAACATGGGCTGCCGCTGATCGGAATCGGAGATTGGAACGACGGCATGAACCTTGTCGGCGCGAAAGGCCGCGGCGAGAGTGTATGGCTCGGTTGGTTTCTCTACGAAATTCTGGGTCGGTTCACGGATTTGTGCCGGGAGCGCGGTGATGTGCAGCGGTCAAACCGTTACCAGGATGTAAGGGACCGGCTCGTCTCTTCACTTGACGAGCATGCCTGGGATGGGCAGTGGTACCGTCGTGCCTTCACCGATGCCGGACAATGGCTCGGTTCTGTACACAATCAGGAATGCCGTATCGATGCTATCGCTCAGTCATGGTCGGTCATTTCCGGAGCGGCGCCAAGGAACAAGGCTCTGCAGGCGATGCAGTCATTTGATCGTGAACTTGTGGATCGGGAACTTTCCGTCGCACATCTTCTGATACCGCCGTTTGACCGTACGGACCCTAGTCCCGGTTACATTCAGGGTTATCCGCCCGGAATTCGCGAGAACGGGGCCCAGTACACACACGGTGTCATATGGAGCATCATCGCTTGGTGCCGTCTTGGGAACGGAGACAAGGCGTTTGAATTGTTTCACCTGTTAAATCCGCTAACGCACACGCGTACGCCAAATGAAGTACGGAAGTACGCCGGTGAACCCTACGTGATGTCGGCAGACGTTTACACGGCGGATCCTCACAAAGGACACGCCGGCTGGACTTGGTATACGGGTGCTGCGGGCTGGATGTATCAGGCTGGGATTGAATGGATTCTCGGACTTCGCAGACGTGGGGAACGGTTGTACATGAACCCGTGCATTCCTTGTGAATGGCCGGAGTTTTCCGTCCAATACCGTATTGGCGGGACGCGCTATCACATTACAGTCAACAATCCGTTGCATAAGTCCAGCGGAGTGACCGCTTTACAATTGGACGGACAAGAAATTGTCTTAATGGAGCACGAAGCAACAGACGGTTACTACGTTGAATTGTGCGACGATGGGCAAGTCCACCATGTCGTTGTGACGTTGTAGGTTCAGGGTATAGATTGGGCGGTCGTCGTCGGATGAAGTAAGGCATGCTGCTTTACGCCAGATGACCGCCGTAATCTGCACAGGTTGCGAATGGATTCGCGGAATTTTGGTTTCTTACACCCTCAGTGACAATAACCAGTTTTTTGAAAAAAGTTATTGATTATTTTGGAAGGGTATGTTAAATTTAAAGCGTTAACAGGATTGTATACAATATAACAAAGTTAAAGTGAATAAACGGATAAAATAGTATACAATTCAAAAAGTGGACTTGCGATATTTCGTCGTATTATACCGAATAATAATTATTTTATCGTAATTGTACACAATATCATAAATTGAAATCATAATAATCAACCGAATTACGTTAACGAGTTGAAACTCAAATGGAGTGTGCAAAAGTGAAGAAAGAAGCAATGGTTAACCATGATCAGGGCAATTCGAGGTTTATTGTGGTCTATGAAACATTAAAGAAAAAGATTATGGAAGGTGAGTTACCTTCAAATACTCCCTTAGTCGAAGAAAAATTGGCCAAGGAATTTCAGATGAGCAGGACGCCCATCAGGGAAGCGATCAGGCATCTGGTCCAGGATGGTTTGGTCGAATTTTTTCCGAGAAGGGGAGCTTTGGTTAAAGAAATTACGGTAAAAGATCTTGAGGATATATTTACCGTAAGAGAAGCTCTCGAAGGTATTAGCGCTAGAATTGCGGCAAGCGTGATAACGGAACAAAAGATTATTTTGCTGCATGAGGCACTAAAAAAAGCTGATCAAGAACTTGAAAACGGAGACAAGGATCAGTCTTTTGAACTCGGAAACACATTACATGAGATTGTCCTTGACGTTGCAAACAACAATAAGATCTTGACGATCGTTTCCGATTTTAAGAACCAAATTCAGAGATTTCATTATTTTTCATACCATATTCCTGGAAGATTGGAATTATCCAACAAGGAACATTGGGAAATATTTGAAGCTATTCAAGCCGGGGACGGTGAACTTGCGGAGCGCAGAATGAGGAAACATGTGAGGGGAACCAAAGAATCCATCCTATTTGCAGTGAAAAATAACATTCGAACCATATAAATGAACGGAGAATCGCAAGGCCGCATTGCCAATTCCCAACTCTTTTAGGAGGTACGATTATGAAAGTTAAAAATATTCAAACGTACATTTTACGAACGCCGTTAGGTAATGAACGCTTTTTCTCTTCCCAATGCTCTTTTCCTGAGAGAAATAGTTTAATAGTTAAAATTGAAACGGATGATGGGATTATTGGGTGGGGGGAGGGAGGGCAATATGGTCCTCCTGAACCAGTCGCAGCTGTTGTTAAACACGTCTTATCACCAAAATTAATAAATAAAGAGTTACAAAATCCGATTAGAATTTGGGAACAAAATTATGCAGATACGCGGGATTTTGGACAAAAAGGAACTTATATTGAAGCGTTAAGTGCAGTAGATATCGCTTTATGGGATATCTATGGTCAGATGTTAAATAAACCGGTGCATCACTTAATTGGAGGCTCCTTTCGAGAAAACGTATTTGCCTATGCAACAGGCTGTTACTACAGAGGCGAGGATGTTCTGAATTACAAAGATTCATTGCCTAAATTGGCTGAAGAAGCTCGTTCTTACGTCGATGCGGGTTTTCGGATTTTAAAAATGAAAGTAGGCCTGTTGTCAATAGAAGAGGATATAGAGAGGGTTAAAACCATTAGAGAGGCCATTGGTCCTAATACTTCCCTCTTGGTGGATTGTAATCATGCTTATAATGTGTTTACGGCAGTGAAAATGGCGAAGGAGCTTGAAAAATTCAATGTCATGTGGTTGGAAGAACCCGTTGTTCCAGAAGACCGGATTGGTTACCGCGAAGTTAGATCTTCAACAAACATTCCCATTGCGGGAGGAGAGTGCGAGTTCACCAGATTTGGTTTTAGAGATTTATTTTTAGGAGGCTGTGTAGATATAGCCCAACCGGATATTTGCGTTTCCGGAGGGTTTTCCGAATGGATGAAAATACAGGCACTGGCCTCAAGCTTCGGTGTAACGGTCATTCCACATGTATGGGGGTCAGGAATCGCCCTGGCGGCGGCTCTTCATGTATTAGCATCGATCCCGCCGAGTCCGCATACGGCAAATACCGTCCCGTTACAAAACGAACCTATAGTTGAGTACGATAGAAACCCTAATCCTCTCCGGGATGAGCTTTTAAAAACACCGATAACCTTACAAAATGGAAAAGTGCCGGTTCCTCAGAATCCTGGACTAGGAATTGAAGTCAATTTAGATGTGATCTCAAAATATGGAAGCGAATTTTAAAAAGGGGTACTCACATGTATAAAGTTAGCATTTTAAAAAATGCAGACTGGTTTGCCCCTGGTACTGTTATATATGATCATGCCTATGGGGTGCACGAGCCGGTAAAAATTTGTTTGGTTTGTTTTTTAATTGAAGGTCAAGGCCGAAAAATTATGGTTGATACAGGGATGGATGGGATTGATCAAACTTATACGGAGGAACATAAAGACCAGTTTGATCATTTGAGTCCAAGTAAAGATACAAATGCATTATTAAAGGAGGTTGGTACTTCTTGTGAGGAAATCGACACCGTTTTATTAACACATCTGCACTTTGATCATTACTGGAATGTAGAACAGTTTCCCCATGCGAATTTTATAGTAAATCGCAAAGAATGGTTTCACGTATTAGACCCGCAAAATCTGCCGATCAACCCTGTTAAGGCTTTTCCAAGAGAACCGTTAGCATATTTAGCCGGGGAAGCATTTGGACGTCTGACTTTAATTGATGATGAGTATGAAGTATGTCCAGGCATATCGATGCATTGGGTTGGCGGTCATTCGCCTGGTGGAATGGTAGTCAAAGTTGTAACCAATGAAGGTCCCGTTATTATTGTGGGGGATGCCTTTTATCTCTACGAGCAAATTGAAAACAACATCCCGATTGGATATTGTACGGACTATCGTGAGGTATTAGCCGGATATGAATGGTTGCGTAAACAAAACGCAACACTGTTACCCGCACATGATTATTCATTATTCCAAAAACATCCATCATTAACGATAGGGTAGGAAAATTTGCGAAAGGGATAACCTAATAACGTGTTTTTGTAAGCGGTTACAATACAGGTGACGAGATGGCATGGCCCATTCAATCCGACCTCTAAGGCGAACGACGGCAGGCGGCGAGCTACGGTAAAGTGTGAAATCGCGGAGCTCTTTAAAGGGGGTGGCAGTCATGTGACCGCTAGTCG